>NZ_JBSPZA010000043.1:0-20388 GCF_053851535.1 Desulfoplanes sp. PS50
CGACCTTGGCCTTGAACTTGTCCGTAAATTGCCGTTTCTTTTTGCCCATGTTCATACGTCCTTTGTTATCAGTTTTTGGACGCAGATTCCACCTTAACAGGTGGTCCTAAAATTGGGGGGAACCGCACAGAGCATACAGCAGAGGGCGAAAAGACCCGAGATGAGCAATGCGTTTCGAGAGAACATGAGAGCCCATTACACCTTTGGAGGTCCTTGTACAAGCATTTCCGCCAGGGTCATATTCACACGGGGAAGGGTTCGAATGCGTTTGGGGCCTAAAAAGCCCTGTTCGAGTTGGACCAGCCGAATATACAAGGGCGTTCTGTCGAGCATAGGGGGAGATTCCATGGTCAGAATGCGCTCCTGGCTTTTGAAGCATCCGGGAAAAGTTCGTGTAGATCCGTTGGGGGCGGTGATGCTGTTGGGGACTCCGTGCATGCGGCAGATCATCAGTCTGTGGGAGTAAAGCCCGCACAGGCCGTCCTTGTTCAAGGGGCACATGATATGCGGTCGTTTTCCGGATGCAAGGTCCTGATTGGCCTGGGCCACATAGGCGCGGGCATTGTCCAGAAAAAGTTCCCTGTCTTCGTGAGCAAGTGCGTCCATGCCTTTCCACAAATAGGCCCATTCGACATAGGTATGATGCATGAAATAACTGGTGCAGCAATTGTCTTCACAATCCTTGCAGGACAACTCCATGCTCGTGGCTACGTCTGTGTAGGCATCTTCCATCTCCTTGTACAATATGGCCAGTTTTCTGAATACAGTGGTCTTGGTTTCTTTATGTGCTTTCATGAGTGGTTTGGATTTTTGAGGCGGATGAATGGGGCTATGGTCATGGTGAGTCCATGGGGCAGGGCCCTTCAGGAGGTCACGGATGCCGGTAATTGTTCGAGTATGGATGCGACACATGCTTCGACGGTCTGTGTATCCGTGGGAATTGTCACATCGGCAGCCGCTGCATAGAGGGGTTCCCTTTCCCTGTACAGGTCTTCGATGGACTGACCGGGCGTGATGGCCAGCCCCCGCAGGGGTGCCCTGGCTATGCGCTGCTTGATGACGGCAACTCCTGCCTTGAGATAGACGCAGCTACCCAGACTTTTGAGGTGCTGCATCGAATCCGGGTTGTAAATGACGCTTCCACCTGTGGATATGACAGCTCGTTTGATGTCCAGGGACTGGATAATGCGGGCCTCGGTATGGAGAAAGTGTTCCCTGGAAAGTGATTCCGTCAAGGTCTGCAGATCCATACCCCACCAGGCCTCAAGAATATGGTCTGTGTCCACGTGTCCGAATCCCAGTTTCCGGGCCAGTTTTTTGCCCAGAGTTGATTTTCCTGCACCAGCCATCCCGATGAGAATGATGCAGGGAGTCGTATGATGTGATGGTTGGATGAGTTCGGGCATAAACAATGGTGTTTGTCTGGAGTAGTCGGATAGAGAAATACCGGTCGCAACCACGCTGTCTGGGAGATATGCAGACAAGAAAGGCTCGATTAAACCCTTTCCCGGTAAATGAAAAGCCCGAAATCCTGTCCTGGATTCCGGGCTTATGGGTACGAAGGGACACGGGCAGATCATCCTCCCAGATAGGCCTTTTTGACCTCGGGGTTTTCGCTCAGTTCCTGAGCGGTCCCCTGGGCCACGATCTCACCGGTATCCATGACATATCCCCGGTGGGCGAACTGCAGGGCCAATCGGGCGTTCTGTTCGATGAGCAGAATGGTCATGCCCTGTTCGTTGAGTTTTTTCAGGGCCCTGAACATATCGTACATGAGCAGGGGGGCCAAACCCATGGAGGGTTCGTCCAGGAGCAAAAAGTCACAGCCCGTCATCAGGGCCCTGCCCACGGCGAGCATCTGCTGTTCCCCGCCACTCAGGGATTCACTGCGCTGTTTTTTGCGCTCGACCAGCCGGGGAAACAATGCATAGACCCGTTTGTAGTCCGCCTTGATGACATCGTCATCCTTGCGGGCATAGGTGGCCAGTTCGAGATTTTCCTCCACCGTGAGATTACCGAATATGTGCCGTCCTTCGGGAACCAGGGCAATCTTGTATTTTTGAACAATGGTATGGGCATCGATGCCCAGCAGACTTTCCCCCTTGTACAGAATCTCCCCTCCGGAAATCTTGGGGCCCTCGGGGGGCGGGACACGGGTGATGGTATGCAGGGTGGTTGTCTTTCCTGCCCCGTTTGCCCCGATCAGGGTTACGGCCTCTCCCTTGTCAACGGTCAGGGATACCCCGTGCAGGGCTTCGATATTGCCGTACCGTACGTAAAGGTCTTGTATTTCGAGAAGCATCAGATTGTATCGTCTCCAAGGTAGGCTTTGATTACATCAGGATTGTTCTGGATTTCGTCAGGGGTTCCATCGGCGATGGTGGCGCCGAAATCAATGACCTTGAGACGGGAACACAGGGTCATGACAACGGTCATCTGATGTTCGATCATCCAGATGGTGACGTCGAATTCCTGATGGATCCGCTGAACCAGACTGATCAGACCCCGTATATCCGAGGAATTGAGTCCTGCCGCCGGTTCGTCGAGTAAGAGCAGGGAGGGGTTGATGGACAGGGCCCGGGCGATTTCCACCTTGCGCTGCAACCCATAGGGCAGATTCGGAGGAATCTCTTTGGCATACCTGGCCAGATCCAGTGATTCGAGGATATTCATGGCCTCGGTCACGATCCGTTTTTCCTGCTTCTGGTAACGTTTGGTTCGCAGCAGGGCGTCCATCAGATTGTAGCCCATGTTGTAGTGCTGGGAAACGCAGATATTCTCCAGCACGGTCATGTCGTTCCACAACCGGATGTTCTGGAAGGTTCTGGCAACCCCCCGGGCCGTAATCTCATGGGGTTTGAGTCCGGTGATGGGCTGGTTTTTGAAAAGGATTTGTCCCTGGGTCGGTTTGTAGAACCCGCTTACGAGATTGAACACAGTGGTTTTTCCCGCTCCGTTCGGTCCGATAAGACCCACGAGCTCACCCGGCTCAAGAGCCACTGAAAAATCCGAAACCGCACACAGCCCGCCGAAAAACTGGGTCAGGTCCTTGATTTCCAATAAAGCCATTATATTTCCTTGTATCCTGTTTGATACCTATTCAGATCAAAAGCCAGCCGCTTCGATGGGACGAAATGCGCCGTTGGAGACAACCATTGGAGAATCTTTTTGGAAAATTGAAAAAGACAAGAAATCTAATAATTTGAAAATTCCAATAGGCACTTTGTATACTATCCTGCCTCTCTCACCTTCCACGAATCCAGGCTCTCCAAGCGCACAGGACGCGGCTGAATAATTCCTCTTTTCGTTAGAAATCATGTCTGAACGATCATTCTATTTGAATGAATAGTATTTTTTCAGTTTGGGGAAGAAATCGGACAATTCCTTGTTCCCCATGATGCCTTCGGGACGAAACTGCATGAGCAGGATCAGGATCATGGGAATGAGCACCCATTTCCAGACCTGGCTCAGATGATAACCATCCGGCAGGAGATAGGCCCAATGCATGATGGTATCCATCCAGGGAATGACGAATCGGAGCATTTCCAGCAGCAGGGTGAATAAAATGGCCGAGATGACCGAACCACTGAGTGATCCCATGCCACCGAGGTAGACCATGACCATGCATTCCGTGGACTTGAGAATGCCAAAGGAACCCGGATTGATATAGCCGAGAATATGGGCGTAGAGTCCACCCGCGATACCGGCCAGCCCCGAGGAGAGCATGAAGGCGATGAGTTTCATCTTGTTCGTGTTCACGCTCATGATTTCAGCGGCCACTTCGTCCTGGCAGATGGAGATGATTCCCTTGCCATATGTGGAGGTGACGAATCGTCGGATGATCCAGATGGTCATGACCGTACTGATGATGACCCAGATCATGATCCAGGGCAGATCGATGGTGTCGGACATGGAGTAGAGGATTTTTTTCATGCCCATGAATCCTCTGGCTCCACCGATGCTGTCCATGTTGATGATCGTGCTGGTGACGATGTAATTGGCCGCAATGGTGATGATGGCTAGATAGTCACCCCTGGTTTTGAATGAGGGAATGGCGATGAGGATACCCGCCAGGGCGGCAACAATCCCACCTGCCAAAAGCACGAAGGGAAAAAAGAACAGGGCCAGATCGGGAGACAAAAGCGGAGGCCCGAAAAATTTGTCCTGGGTGAAGAGCCAGACGTTCAGGGTGGATGAAACATACGCTCCCACAGCCATGAACGCGGCGTGACCACAGGCAAATTCTCCCATGTACCCGTTTACGATATTCAGACTGCTGGATAGAATGATGTTGATGCCCATGAACAGGACAATGGATTGAATGTACAGATCCATGAATCCTGTCTGCGCACAGGCAACAAGGCCGACAAGAAGAACGGTCACAAGAAATGGAACTGAGTACTTTTGCATAGACCTTACTTGTTTCCTGCTAATGGGTGAATGCGAAAATCGCGTCTTTTTTGGTCACAATCTGAAAAAAGGCGTGAAAAGGATTCAAAACTCAGATCTTGGTCGTCTTGGCCACGCCGAAAAGTCCTGTGGGCTTGATGCACAGAATGATCAGCAGGATGGAAAAGGCGATCAAATCCCGGTATGTTGACGGGAAAAAAGCCACGACCAGGATTTCAACGAATCCCAGCAGAAAGCCGCCGAAGAATGCCCCCCGAATGTCACCGATCCCGCCGACAACAGCGGCGATAAAAGCCTTCCAGCCGATCATGGCCCCCATGTAAGGGTCGAGGATGGGATAGGAGAGGGCGAAGAGCAGTCCGGCCAGACCGGCAAAGGCCGAGCCCAGAACAAAGGTGAATACGATGACCGTATCAATGGGAATACCCATGAGAGGTACGGCAAATTTGTCATACGAAATGGCCCGCATGGCCATGCCTATCTTCGTCTTGGTGACGATGAACTGCAGAATGGCAAAGGTCAGCAGTGCTGAAAGAATGACCGCCACCTTGAGGTTGGTCATGGTTACGGAACCCACGGTAAACACAACCTTATCGATCAATTCCGGAAAACTCTTTCTGCTTGCGCCGAGCAGAGCCAGGTTGCCGTTTTCCAGAACCAGGCCGCACATGAGTGCGGTGATGACCACGTAGAGCCGGTGTGCTCCCTTCCGTCGCAGCGGACGGTAGGCGATGCGTTCCAGGGAGACTCCGACCAGGGCGGTGAGCATCATTCCCAGGGGAATGGTCAGAGCGAGAACCATCCAGCCGGACAGACCGGCGATGGACAGAAAGAACGTGGCCAGGAAAAAGGCAATATATGCTCCGACCATGAAGATATCGCCATGGGCGAAATTGATCAGGAGCAGGACACCGTAAACAAGTGTATATCCCAAAGCGATCAGGGAATAAAAGCTTCCCCATTGCAGGGCGTTGATGATGTTTTGGAGAATACTTGCGAGCACTGAAGCCCCCTCTTGAAGAGTCGTGGTTTGCAGGCAGACCCGGTCATTGCGTACCCATCATTCCGGCCGAATGAGAATCCGACCGGAATGATGAGCTGAGCGTGATGGGAATCGTTAGGGGCAGACAGACTTGGTGAATTCGAATTCCCCATTGTCGTTGATTTTGACCACAACGGCGCACTTGATGGGATCACCCTGGGCATCGAACTTCATGGATCCGGTGATACCCTTGAATTCGGCGATATTGGCCAGGGCATCGCGCAGGTTCTTGCGGTTTTCCTTGAGGTCGGCCCCAAGAGTACCCATATCCTGAATGGCCTGCAGCAGGATATTGGTCGCGTCCCAGGTCAGGGCCGCAACATCGGCGGGTTCATAGCCATATTTGGCCTTGTACTTATCGATGAAGTCCTTGGTCGCTCCAGTGGCTCCGGCTGCGGCATAATGGGTGGAGAAATACTGGCCCTTGCAGTCGTCGCCACACAGGGTCATGAGTTCGGAATTGCCCCAGGCGTCGGCACCCATGAAGGGACCGGTCCAGCCGAGGTCATGGGCCTGTTTCACGATCAGGGCGACTTCGTTGTAGTTGTTGGGCAGAAAGATGAAATCGGGTTTGGCAGCGATGATCTTGGTCAGCTGGGCACTGAAGTCCTGATCTTTGTCGCCGTAGCTTTCATAGGCCACCACCGTATCGGCACCATTTTTCTTTTCAAAGTCAGCCTTGAAGATTTCGGCAAGCCCCTTGCTGTAGTCGTTGGCCAGGGCGAAAAGTACGGCTGCGGTCTTGGCACCAAATTGTTCCATGGCAAAATCCGCGGCAACAGGACCCTGGAAGGGATCGAGAAAGGCGGCTCTGAAGACCCATGGGCGATTGAGCGTGGTATCAGGGTTGGTTGACCAGGGGGAAATCATGGGGGTGCGGTTGTCATCACATGCCTGCCCGCCTGGGACGGCCTGCTTGCTCGAGTTGGGACCGACAATGGCCAGAACCCGGTCCTTTTCGATCAGCTTGAGGGCGACTGAAACTGCTGATTCAGCCTTTGATTCATTATCGGCGTAGACAAAATTCAACATGTACTTCTGGCCGCCGACTTCCAATCCCCCGGCGGAGTTGATGGCCTCTTTGAGCATTTCTCCTGCGAATTTGGATTCCTCACCAACTTTGGGAATATCTCCGGTCAAGGGGATATTGAAGCCGATGGTGATCTCCTTGGGTGCTGATGCGTCTTCTTTGGAACATGCTGTCAGACACAAGAACGATGCAACAAGAACAACCGACAATGCGAGCCATTTTTTCACAGGCGCCTCCTCAAGTTGGATAAAAGTTAAACCAGATGCGGGTTCATACACAAAAGGCTCAAAATTGAAAAGCAGATTCTGAAATTGAAGTTTGTCAGGAAATTGGATACTGAAATAGATCTTTTCCGCGACCGTGGCGATTCATTCGGCCATCGGTTCTACCAATACAGCACAAGGATCCCACATGGAAGATTGCGCCCCGTCGATCCTCAAAGAGTATGCCGCGGCAGGTGTGAGCCTCCGCAAAGAATTTTTCGAACAGAATAGCGACCTGCTGTCGGAAATAGCCAGGTCCCTGGCTATAATCATGGCCCGTGAAGGCAAGGTTCTGCTGTGTGGAAACGGTGGGAGTGCAGCTGACTGTCAGCATATTGCAGCTGAATTCACCAATCGCTTTCTTTTGGAACGCCCCCCCTTGCCGGCTCTTGCCCTGACCACGGACACCTCGGCACTGACGGCCATTGGCAACGACTATGGGTTCGATCAGGTTTTCGAAAAGCAACTCCGAGCCCTGGGTCGCAAGGGAGATGCCTTGGTGGCTCTATCCACATCGGGTAACAGCCCCAACATTCTCAAGGCGATCGAGGCTGCCAGGGAACTGGGAATCATGGTCGTGGGGTTGACAGGCATGCATGGTGGAGCCATGGGACCCTTGTGTGATCATCTTATCGAAGTACAGGAAAAGAGTACCCCCCTGATCCAGGAAATCCATATTGCCGCCGGCCACATGCTGTGCAGATTGGTTGATTACTATTTATTCGAGAACGTCACGTTGATACAGCCCCATCTGGGTTCTTAAGAATTTTATCCGGGATCAGCGTTTTTTTTCATCTATTCACAATCATTGTCGAGGAAACATATGCCCATTTACGAGTTCGAGTGTCGCGCATGCAAGACGCAGTTTGAAGAGGTGATCTTGAAAGAGGGTGAAGCGGTCAGATGCCCGCAGTGCAACTCTTCAGAGGTCAAAAAGCTCCTGTCCACAGGATCCTTTGTCACCGGGGGTCCCATTGTCGTGGGCAAGCCGGGAGCGAATGCCATCACCAGTCGGGGTACCAGCCCGTGTGCCTCCTGTCGCGGGGGAAATTGTTCGACCTGCAGCAGCAAATAGGATTCGAGCTCATAGGAGAGTGAGGTCTGCCCGGCCCGACTCCCTCTCTTTTCTCCTGCGTCCAGGAGAATGGGTGTGGATGGGTCCGGGCACATGATTTTTCGGAGAACGTGAATAACAAGGGCTTGTGGTCTGTTGATGACAGGGATGGCATCCAGGATACTGCGAATGGAAGCCGGCTATCCCGGACGGCAGACGACAGCTTAATGACGAGGAAACCATGGATCAGATTCGTATCGCCACCAGGGGAAGCAAACTGGCGCTCTGGCAGGCTGAGCATATCAAGAAACTGCTGATGCAGACGTACCCGGACATGCGGGTGACCCTGGAAATCATCAAGACCAAAGGTGACAAGATTCAGGATGTACCCCTGGCACAGGTTGGGGGCAAAGGGCTGTTTGTGAAGGAGATCGAGGAGGCCCTTTTGGACGGTCGTGCGGATATCGCTGTGCACAGCATGAAGGATGTCCCCACCGAACTGCCCGAAGATCTGGTTCTGGGGATCATTCCCGAGCGTGAGGCCTGTGAGGATTGTCTGCTCTCGCTGCGGTTTTCCGGACCCGATGACCTTCCCGACAAGGCCACCCTTGGAACGAGCAGTTTGCGGAGGCAGGCCCAGCTCCTGCACATGCGTCCTGATCTGGATATCAGATCATTGCGGGGAAATCTCGATACCCGACTGGCCAAACTCACCCGGGGAGATTTCGATGCCATTGTCGTGGCCAGGGCGGGACTCAATCGGCTTAAACTCGAGGCCCCCTTCATGCATACCTTTGCACCGGACCAGTTTCTGCCGGCTGTCGCGCAAGGGGCTCTGGGAATAGAGTTCAGTGCCGATCGCAGTGATCTTGTCGAGACGCTGGCCTTCATGGACCATGAACCCACAAAGGTTTGTGTTCTGGCGGAACGTGCCTTTCTCTTCAGGTTGGAAGGCGGCTGCCAGGTTCCCATAGCCTGTCATGCAACACTTACCCCTTCGGGTATACAGGTTACCGGCATGGTTGCCGATGTGAATGGGCGGGAGCTTATCAGGCGCACGACGTGTGGTGACAGAAAAGATGGCGAGAAAATCGCTTTGCAATTGGCCGATGGTATTTTGGAAGAGGGGGGAAGACGGATTCTGCAGGAATTGTATCTGTAATGTGATCGGGATGGTTCTATGTCGTAACTGTTCAGGCCGAAAAGCAGCTACTTGAACAGTCTGATATGCAAGAAAAGCTATGAGCGGCAATCCGTAGAAGCAAGAAATGAGAAGTTAAAAATAAAACATAGATTACAATGACGTATGATTTGTAAAATTTCGTACGTTTCTTACGTTGAAAATTCAGCATGTTGCACATCGCACCTGCATAGTCACTACATATCCATGTTAACCTGTTTCGGTTTGATGACCAGACCATGCTTTGCAGCGAATTGTTTCAACGACTCTGCATTGTGCAGGCCTGTTTTTTTCAGAAGATTGGATCGGTGCTTTTCAACGGTCTTGATACTGATGTGCAGATGTTCGGCAATGCACTGGCTTGATCGGTCCTCGGCAATCAGTGCCAGAACCTCTCGCTCCCGCATGGTCAGATTGGCAAATCTCGGGGAGAACCGCTGCTGCCGTTTGATTCCGACGTAGCTTGAAATGAGCTGGGAGGAGACCTTGGGACTGAGGTAGGGATCGCCGCTGAGTACTGTTTCAATGGCATTGATCAGTTCGTCGGCCGGTTGTTCCTTGAGGATGTACCCCCTGGCCCCGGCTTCCAGGGTGGAGTAGAGATACTCCTCGGCATAATGAGCCGTGAGGATGAGAATTTTTGCCTCGGGATGATCGGTGATGATTTTTTTCGTAGTCAGGGCACCGTTCAGAATGGGCATGGAAAGGTCCAGGAGCAATATGTCGGGCTGGAGGGCATGGTAAACCTCCACAGCTTCCAGCCCATTTCTGGCCTCTCCCACGACTTTGTATCCCTTGTACATGCCCAGCATGGTCCGGAGCCCATCCCTGATGATCTCGTGATCGTCGGCAATGACTATTGAATGAGGGCGATTATGATTCATGGCAGATGCCTACCCGTATGTTTGCAAAGCGAAGACTGATTGTATGACATGAAAGATTTCCTAAGCCAAGAGATTGTTTGGTTAATATATCCGGATCGGTTTTTCCAGTCATAATTTTCAAAATAAAAATCAGGGTATTCTCCTATGCGGCCGAACGTTCGCGACTCGAACCCTTTGTATGCGCACAGTCATTATTATTCAGGAAACGGCCGAGCGCTTGCCGTTATGGACGTTTGTGCCGGATCAGCCTGTTTCTTGAAAAAGACATGTTCTGAAATATGAAGATTTCTAAAAAGCTACTCATGATTTATGTTCTCCTTTTTGTGGAGCATGTCTTTGTCATGGGTATCTTTTTCTTTACCCTCAGATATACCAATGATGCATTTGATAAAAATGCAAATATTTATACTATTATACAGAATGTTTCTGATTTGATTGTATTGATAGATGATATAAACGATCACAACAAGAACGAGATCGTCAATCAATGGGATCTCAAGATATCATGCATTAAAAAAGATATCTACAATGTAGGATTTGAGAATGAAAAGCTCAGAGTCATAGCCGCACATATCATTGTCGATATCCAGAAAACCGATCAAATTCTTAAAAAATTTTTAAAGACCAACCTGGAAACATACGGAAGTACAAAAGAAAAACAAAGTATCATCAATAATATCGCACTGATACTCAGAGATGTGTCCTCATCCTGTGACATCCTTTTGAATTTGTCCCTGCAACAGATCAAACAGGTCGAGGATTGGTGTGAATACTCGATCATGATGGTCATTGTTTTTTTCATGTGCTCCCTGGTTTGGGTGTTCTGGTTCATCGAGAAAAGTATCCTTGTTCCCCTCAAGTTGTTGTCGAAAAAAACCGAGCAGATTGGGCAGGGAAATTTCGATCTTTCCATGGATGTCATTGCAGATGATGAAGTCGGTGAGTTTACCCGATCATTCATCGACATGGCCAATAAGCTTCGCCTGATGACGGTTTCTCGTGACGAACTTGTGGTCGAGGTCGAGGCGAGGCGCAAGATAGAAAAAACCCTCAAACAGAACGAGGCTGCTCTCAAGGCACTTTCTTCCAAGGTATTGTCGGCCATGGAAGAGGAACGCAAACGGATCGGTATGGAGATCCACGACGGTGTGGTGCAGGATCTCATAGCCCTCAAGCTGCAACAGGAAAACGCCATTAGGATGATGCGCAGGAACACGCCGGATGTGGATCTCGGTCCGTTTGAGAAAAATCTGAGCCATATCCAGACGATCATCATCTTGTTGCGTGAAATCATCATGGGTCTTCGTCCGACCATCCTGGATGATCTGGGCCTTGTTCCGGCGCTGCAAGGGTATTGCAGGGAGTTCGCCAAAACCTACCATATGTTCAAGTTAGACATCAACATCGATTCGCTGAAAGTACCGGTTCCCGACGGTGTTGCCACTGCGGTTTTCAGGGTCATTCAGGAGTCATTGCAGAATATTGTCAAACATAGTGGCGCGTTCCATATCATGGTTTCGTTGGAATGTTCAGACGAGATGCTTGAGGCACGGATCGAGGACGATGGCAAGGGATTCGATCTGGACAAGGAAGGCTTCAAGCTTTTGGGGATGGGAATGTCAGGCATGCGTGAGCGGACGGAATCGGTGAACGGCTTCTTTTTTGTCAAGACCGCGCCCGGTCAGGGGGTTTCCATCAGGGCGACGTTCCCGTTCGAGGAATGCCCTGGAGTGTAGACAAAATGTTCAAAGGAGTCGTTTGGATGAAGGTGAATCCCATTGGGGTGTCCATCTGTCGGGAGTTCGTAAAAATGATATAGTCCGTGGAGGACATTGTGAGTCAAGAATCGTTCATCAATCTGTGCATCTTTCATGTTCTGGATGGACTCAGGCAGGGATTGTCGCATTTTTCCCAACCAAGCAGGGCTGCACTCGTCTATGCGGTGGATGCGAACGATCCCTTGCGGATTTATGATCCTCAAAATCTTCTCCATGGACATGCCATCAAATTGAAAAACTATTTTCAGGATTCTTCGGATTGGAGGAAAAAAACACCATCTCCCAAACATGTCCGGGTAGTGGAGCATGCCACAAACGATACTATCGGACTGGCCGGGATCATCTGCTATGCCGGCAGGTCCCATTCTCTGTTCTATCAGATGTGGTTCTCCGAAGAACATCCGGACATGTGTTCCACCGGTCCAACGGAACGATGGCTCGAGCATGCTGCCTGGCTTCTGAGTCAGGACGTTGCCTCCAACAGCCCGCTGTACATCGGCACCTCGGGACTCGTTCTCCAGAATTGCGCCACACATGCCGTACGTGACTTTCTGGTGGACAAGCGCATCGAAATCATGGGGGTGGACACCCAGCTGCGGATCTATCCGGTTCTTGACGCCATTTTATCTATCTCCAAGACCCGGGAGGAGGGGGCCTGGCCCAGGGGGCGGCTGGTGTTCGCTGACCCGTCCATGCTCGCCGAGATAGATTTTCTGGCCTGTTTTTCCAAAAAGGAACGGCCGTCGCTGAAGAACCACAAGCACGTCCGTAAGTTGCTGTTATCTGTCCAGGGTTCCGAACGCGTCCTGGTTTCCGACGGCAGATCCATTGTCGGGATCGCTCGGGACGCCACCATCCCCTGTTGTTCGGTCATTGCCGATTATCGTGGCGAGTATGGTTTTGTCCGTTTGGATACCATGGATGTGTGCAGTTTTTCCGACGGCATGTTCCACTCCACGACCCGCAAGGCCAAGCTGGTCCAGGTCGAGGAGATCCTCCTGGAGACCGATCTTCCCCTTGAAACGCGCGCCGATCTCTTTCAGGTCGTTTCGGACATCGTCCACAATGCCGAGGAGAAAAAGTTCGGCTGTACCATCGTCGTTGACCTGAATCCCTCTCCCGAGACTCTCTCCGGACACTATCTCGACACCATCCTGGATCTGCGAAACCCGGACAACCGGGAGTTTGCCAAATCCCTTTCGCGCGTGGACGGGGCCCTGCATATCGGGGTGGATCTCTGTCTGCACGGATTTGCCTGTCTTTTGGATGGCCATGCCGTGGAAAGCGAAAACCGGGCCAGAGGGGCCCGGTTCAATTCAGCGCTCAGGTTCACGGCGGAACACGCCAATATGGTCATTATTGTGGTCTCTTCAGACCGTCCTGTTTCGGTCATCCAGGGAGGCGTCGAACTCACGGCCCAATGCGAATGGCAGCCGCTGTTCAGCTGCGTGAAGACGCCCCCGACACTTGAGGAGTGGGTCGCGGCTATCGAATAGGCACGAGCCCAACGGCCTTGCGGATCGTGTCCAGAAACGGACCGCTGATCGCCCGTGCCTTGTCCGCGCCCTTTTGAAGGACCTCCTCGATATCCCCGGGATTTTGCATCAGTTCCTCGTAGCGTTTTCTGGGCTCGGTCAGATGGTCGTTGATGCACTCGAAAAGAATCTGCTTCATCTCCCCCCAGGCTATTCCCTCTGCATACCGTTTGCGTATCTCTTCCACCTGATCCTGCGTGGCAAAGGCCCTGTAGATGTCGAACAGGGTATTGTTCTCGGTCTTTTTGGGCTCGCCCGGTTCCGAGGAGTCGGTCGTGATTTTCATGATCATCTTGCGCAGCTTTTTCTCCGGGCCGAACAGAGGAATGGTGTTGTTGTAGCTCTTGCTCATCTTGCGGCCGTCAAGCCCCTTGAGAATGGCCGAATCGTCACCCACCAGGGGTTCGGGAAGGGTCAGGATCTCTCCGTAATGATGATTGAACCGGGCGGCAATGTCCCGGGCCATTTCGATATGCTGGATCTGGTCCCTGCCTACGGGGATCTTGTTGGCGCTGAACATGAGGATGTCTGCGGCCATGAGCACGGGGTAGCAGAACAGGCCCATGGTGATCCCCTTGTCCGGATCCTTGGCCCGTTTTTCCTCGTTCTCGGCCACCTTGGCCTTGTAGGCATGGGCCCGGTTCATGAGTCCCTTGGCGGTCATGCAGGTCAGGATCCAGGTGAGTTCGGGGATTTCGCGGATATCGGACTGGCGGTAGAAGATGGCCTTGTCCGTGTCCAGTCCCAGGGCGATCCAGGTGGCTGCGATTTCCCGGGTCGACTGCTTGAGCAGCTCCGGGTCCTGATTCTTGATCAGGGCATGGTAATCAGAGAGAAAATAAAAGCAGGAGACATTGTCCCGTGTGCTGTTTGCAATGGCCGGACGGATGGCACCCGCATAATTGCCCAGATGGGGCGTGCCGCTGGGGGTGATGCCGGTGAGAATGATTTCCTTGCTCATGAAGCGTTCCTTACGGTTCTCTTGTCAAAGTGAAGATGGGACGTCATCTGGATGGATTGCCAATCAGGTGATCCGTTTGGGAAAATTTTTCGATCAGAACGGCAGGCGATCAGGGGAGATGCTTGTGCCGTGGGATCTTCCAAAGGGCCAGGTCGGGTTCAGAACAGCCAGGTGTAGATCGTGCCGAGGATGACACGGAAAAATCCTTCAAAAACCCCTGTCATGACCAGAAGAATGAGGATAATAAAACCGTAGCGTTCCAATTTCATATACTTGGCGGCCATTTTCGGGGGAAGGATCACGGCCAGGACCTTGCTGCCGTCCAGGGGGGGGATGGGTATGAGATTGAAGATCCCCAGAATGATATTGATGATCGTGCCGGCCGCAGCGATATTCACGATGGGATAGATCACATAGCCGGCCAGTTGGGGATCGCTGGTCATGATCACGGCTGCAAGCCCCCGATAGAGAAAATAGAACAGGGCTGCCAGGACGAAATTGGTGGCAGGACCCGCTATTGAGACCAGCACGATTCCCTTGCGGGGATTCTGGTAATAGCTCGGATTGATGGGCACGGGTTTGGCCCAGCCGATCATCCGGGTGATCAGAAAAACCAGAGTGCCCACCAGATCGAGATGCTTGAGGGGATTGAGGGTCAACCGACCGGCATTCTTGGCCGTGGGATCACCCAGAAGATAGGACACGTAGCCGTGCGCCACTTCATGACAGATGATGCCCAAAAAGAGCGGGACCGCATAGATGGCGATCTGCTGGATGATTTGCGTCAAAGATTCACTGAACATGGAGGTAGCGGCTATCATGGACCCGTTGGCCGGGCAAGGGTTTTATACCCCGGTCCATGGGGAGGTCAGACGATGATCGATGCCCAGATGGTCCAGGATTCGTCCTGTTATCTGATCGATCAGATCATCGATGGTCAGCGGTTTGGAATAAAACCCCGGGCAGGGCGGGATCATGGTCGCGCCGGCATCCATGATCGTGAGCATGTTCTGCACATGAATGCGGGAAAGGGGGGTCTCCCGGGGAACCAGGATGAGGGGCCGTTTTTCCTTGAGGGTGACGTCGGCGGCGCGGTGGATCAGATTGGAGGCAAGCCCGTGGGCTATGGCCGCAAGAGATGCCATGGAACAGGGGCAGA
The DNA here is from genome assembly GCF_053851535.1 of Desulfoplanes sp. PS50. Taxonomy (NCBI): domain Bacteria; kingdom Pseudomonadati; phylum Thermodesulfobacteriota; class Desulfovibrionia; order Desulfovibrionales; family Desulfoplanaceae; genus Desulfoplanes; species Desulfoplanes sp. PS50. The sequence goes on from NZ_JBSPZA010000043.1 coordinate 15,297, forward strand.
CGATCATGCCGTCATGGTGCCAGGAACCGCTGGCAGGCGGGGCACCGATTTCCTTCTCGTTCCACACGGCAGTGGCATGGGACGCAAGGAGCGCGTAGCCGTCCCGTGTTTCTATCTCCAGAACGGTCCTGGCTGCCTGGGAGACAACGATATGCAGCTCCCGGTTTTCAGACGCACCCATGGCCTCGGCCAACCTGAGAGCATAGGGCATGCCGCTGGCCCCGGTAACGGCCAGTACGTAACAAGAGGGTCTTGAGGTAGATGTCATGAAAGATGTGGTGAAAGGCTGGGAGAAGAACGGGCTTCGACGGACAGGCAGGGTCCGTTCGTGGTGGCGCACATGATCACAATATTTGGAAAATAGCCATGTACGCACAAAATGTTCCCTTGACAACTCATAAAAGAAGGGAATAAAGAGAGCCTCCTTTGTGGGCAATTAGCTCAGTTGGATAGAGCGCTAGCCTCCGGAGCTAGAGGCCGCAGGTTCGAATCCTGCATTGCCCACCAGTTTTTTTTAATATTTTCAGTATATTAAATTGCTGAAACTACAAGGGCCGTTCATCCGAACGGCCCTTGTCTATTTTTATGTTCCAAATATGTTCAATTTATGGTTCATCCGGCAAAAGAGTATCCGTTGCCCATGAATGTTTTGTTGATCACTGTTGAGAAACGATTTTTCCAGGCAATAACCGACTTTTTACGTCGGCCTTGTTCGTTGACTTGGGATATCACCCCCATGCATTTACTCGCCGTACATCTCCGTAATCAACCTGCGCAGGATGACCGCCTCGGTCTCGGAAAGTTTGTCGATCCTTTTTTGCAGCCGACCCTTACTGATGGTTCGGATCTGATCAACGGCAATCTCGGCAGGTTTGCCCGCACATTGTATTTGAATACGGGATCGCCACCCGGGGTGAAGGACCGAAGTCAAAGGGCAGATCACAATGGTGTCCAAGTATCTGTTCATATCATTCTGGCTGACCACGACCACGGGGCGGATTTTATTGATTTCAGATCCCTGGGTCGGATTTAGATCCGCAAAAAAGATTTCATATCTCGTCACGTTCTTCAGCATCCAATCCGTCCCCTACTGTTTCTTCAAAATCGCCCCAGTCTTCCCTTGCCATGGCCATTGCCTGGTAGGTTTCTTCCCATGAAAACTGTTTCTGATCCCCACTGCGCAAAAGCAATCCATCGGATGTTTCTTCCAGCAACAATGTGCCGGACATCCTATATTTTCGCAAAAGCGGCTTGGGGATACGAATGCCTTTGGAATTTCCTATGGGTACCAGTTTGAGAACGGTGGTTCTGGCGTTATGCTCCATGATCAAACCTCCTGATGACCTGTCCTGGGCGCTTATGTATGAACCGTAATTACGCGCAACCACAAGGTCAAGCGGAATGGCCATGATCGGCGTGTTAGGTACGGGTTTGTCATAAATACAACCTCAATAATTTAGGATCATCCGGTAGATTTTCATCCTGAAATGTACGAACGGGAATATCTGGGGTTCAGTCCAAGCAGCGACACGAGTCGCTGATGGGCAATGATGCAGTATCGTCTATCGGGTTTGAGTATCTCATGGTCCCCCTGTGGGGCCACAGTGCAGGGTGCTGGACAGCACCGGCCCTGACAAGCACCAAGATCTTCTTGGATAACGAGCCGAGGCAAGGCGGGGTGGCGGAACGACCTGTTTGCTGACCGCTTTGTTGCGTATGATCCGGTTTTTCAGTGGGGCACTGTCTTGGAGAAAACATTCAGGATAACGACACCGGCAATGATCAGGGACATGCCCAGGATGGCAGGGGCGTCCAAACGCTGTCCGAAATATGCCCATCCTACAATGGTTATCAAAACGATACCCACACCGCCCCAGACAGCATAGGCAATACCGACAGGAATGGTCCGCAGGGTGAGCGAAAGGAAAAAGAATGACGTACAATATGCGAAAATAGTTGCCAGTGACGGCCATAATCGGGTAAATTCAGCACTTGCTTTCAATCCTGATGTTCCAATTACTTCCGAGACAATCGCTATCAACAGGTAAACCCAGCCTTTCATTCTCTCTCCTTCACAACTGTATTGCAAATTGCTTGAATTCACTGGCAGCCCAGCGGTTTTCAGTGAAACTTGAACATCAAGATATCCCCTGTTTCAACCGTTAACCATTTAGGCACAATAAAGACACATAACGCATGTTCAGACGAGTATTTCTTATTGCAGTTTACCGGTCACTTCGCGGATATCCTGTTCGCGTTTTTCGTCAAGCGGGATGCTGCGCATGGCACCCTTGCTGAAATCAATTGCCTTTAAATCGATCTTTCGAATTCTGCGATTGAACATGGTGTGATAATAGATGATCCGGTTGTTCGTATCCGTGACCACGGTGTATTGCGTGCCTGCAGGAAGTGCTTCACCTGCATCCTTTGTGGCCGCTTCCGTACCCTCGGACTGGCCGGCTGAAAGCTGGAAGCTGTCGAGAATTCTGAAAACTTCCTGTACCGTATCCAGGCCGCCTTTGGTCAGGCGTGATGTTTGTGAAAGAGCGGCAGCGCGCACGAATTTGGAAGGAGAGGTGAAATCTCCGGGCAGGCCAAGAAGCCCGGAACCTGCTGCCAGGGGGGTTATTTCCAGCTCACCCCATTTTTTTGTGGGAAAGGGCTTTTGGGACAAAAAGCCGTAGTTGCGGAGATTGGTCAGATGCCAGTCAAAGCCTGGGTTGTTGGCGATCACGCCCACCGGGTTGTCGAAGAAGGTCGGGCGGCCATCCTTGAATTCAATGACCATGCAATTCCCACCGGGTTCGGTGATCATAAGATGAATGGGGAGTGTTTTGTGCAGGTCGGGGTCAACCACGTCCACGACCCGAACCTGCTTCAGGCCTTCCTGTACCTCCTTCAGGCTGGAGAAGCTGGAAAGGATAAAAGGAAGAACATCGCTTGGGGCGATGGATTGTCCTACCTTGTCAGGGTCGAAATCAGCATACGTTGCAAATCCCTGGTGATAGAAAAACGCGCCCGCCAGTCCTTTTTCATTCAGCCCGGTACAAAAAACCCGGTCCAAAAGAAGAGTGCCCACAAATCCGTATCTTGCATTCCATTGCAGGCCATTTTTTCCTTGCGGTGTTTTGCCCTGAAACAATGTGTCACGGGGAATGACTCCAGCCTTGCCGTGAAGATCGAATTTTCCCCACTCCTGGGTTCGCCCGAATACCGCTGTGTTGTCTTCTCCCACAAGGCACACACCGGTACAGGCATAACTGGATGCAGTAAGTAACAAAAGAGTGAAAAACATCCCCAACACTGTCATCAACCAGATGTTACGCCTTGAAAAATACATATGCGCTCCTTGTTTTTACATCTGAAAAGGTATCAGCCTATCCCTTAATCCCTTTGTGCGCAAGGTCTTGTCAGGTACACGTGGTTGATTCCTGAGTTTCTTTGGCGTCTTTGAGTATTTTCAAACCACCACGAACATAAATGCATTGATGGCCAAAAGGATGCCAAGCGTTCTTTTTTTCAAGCGCTCTGCCAGTTTTGCCCTGCACCCACAGTCTGACATATTTTCCTCAGGTCGTTTTTTCCTCTTCACCAAACTCGCTGCAAAACACGACGCCCGGCCCGTATTGATGGGGTTGCTGGATTTGTTACCCATGAATGATCCCCTTTTCCATAGTTCTCGCCATACACACCGCATCATCCCCGTATGCCGAGAGGTCTCTCTGAAGCGTTTCGTTCTGATCCTGCACGATTTCAAAGCCATGGCGTTTCCAAAACGATGATGCGCCTTGGATTGCAACAAGAAAAATTCTTTCGTATTTCCAGTGTGTTGCGGCGTCTAACACGGTATTCAGCAGGTGTTTCGCGACTCCCATATTGCGTGCGTTGGGGGATACCGCCAGATCATGAATGCACAAGCTATCTGCATTATAAGATACCGAATACTCAGAACCATTTAATTGAGGTATCTCGCCAAATAGACATTGCAACGAAAAAACATACCCCACAACCTGATTTCCATGAATCGCCAGAAAACAGAAATCAGGGGAAGCTGAAAGCTTTGTTGAAAAAGAATCCACAGATTCAAGAAGGCTCTCTTTGTAGCATTCTTTTTGTATGCGAGACACTTCATGGAGGTCAAAATGTGATATTTTTCGAATTTCCATACTGGCAGGTATCCCAACATTTTTTTCGGTATAAAATACATCTTAAGTGACGTACTGAGCAATACTATAAAAAACGTACAACTTAAAATTATAGTTGAGCTTTCTGAAAACTACAAGAGATCACATCCAAAACAGCATCATTTCAGACACTTTTTGCAGGGAAGTGCTTCCTCTCTATCAGATTGCCTGTACCATACACAAATCAACTTCATATTCCTTATACCGGAATATTCAGGGCCATAATCCGCCAAGCAGGCAGTCAATGAAATCGGTACATAAATGCCACAAGCATCCCACGGATACTGCACGCCACTTCCATGAAGGAATGGCCAAAAGGGCGAAATAAAAAATCCCCGCCCAGACCGTGTGGAGAGGATGAAAACCTATGCTGCAGCGATCGGGATCAAAAATCGGATCGGCCAGGAGATGGTCTACATCCAAGAGCATTGTTGCCAACATAATCAGCGCTGCTTTCCACCAATTTTTTTTCCAAAATAGTCTGGCAAATACAAATGGTACCAACAGATGAAACGAGTAATGGATGATATGTCTGAATATGTCGGGACTACCTTCCATGGATCAACTTTTATCCCATTATTCCTACTGGTTGCGGGCCATCAGCTCTGAACCCTTCGTGGAACGTAACGGTTCACTCTGGAAAATGTCCTTCAAAAGACAGGGCAAAGAACACTTCCGGCGGAACACCCTCACTCTCAAGTCCCGATCTGTTCGTGAAGCCGAATTTGCTGTAGTATTCCGGATGTCGCATAAGCAACATCCTATGGCGTTCAATTATTAGCCTGTTTAAATGTATAAGTAGCTAAGATGGAAGTAGTTTCTCTCTTTCGAAAACTGTTTGATAGACTTAGAAATCATTGTATATTTGATTTCTATTTATCAACTGCATCAAGGAGGGGATCCAATGA
>NZ_JBSPZA010000044.1:0-16342 GCF_053851535.1 Desulfoplanes sp. PS50
TCAGATCAAAGGTGCGCGGCGGGCAAAAAAGATGGGGCTCCAAGCATCTGATCCAGCAACGCTACAAAGAACTCTGTGGCTCTCTCTACCTTCCCAAGGATCTCTATGATCTTGATTTCAGGGTCTCGAACCAAAGACTCCAGCTGTATTTTCGTAAAAATCATTACCGGATAAGCAAACACATCGCCAGGTTCGGAAAAAATATCATTGTGACATCATACCACGATTTATCCACCGATGACATCGTTAGGGCCAGCCTTGATCGATATCAGGTGGAAAATGCCTTCAGGCAGACAAAAGCTGGTGAATTCGGAAACTTCCGCCCCATGTGGCACTGGACCGACTCGAAGATTCGCTGCCACATATTTTCATGCATAGTGGCCCTGACGTACCTCCGCTTGGCTACACTTTGGCTGAACCGTGCAGGAGTCGTATGCAGTCCCGACAGTGCCATGCAGTCCATGCGAAACTTGAATAGCTGCTTATGCTGGCACACTGGCAAAAGAAAACCCGCCAGAATGCTTGAAGAACCAGACCCTGAACAAACAGCTATCCTCGCTGCCATAGGTTACAAAATACAAAATGGGGTCTTACAAAAAGCCAAAGCGTAATTAATTGATATTATAGTATTTTTGATGATTTTTGAGTGATTAAGCCTGAAAGTCGAGTTTGGGAATGCCGACCGTCCGTTCGACGAGCGCTTCTATTGAGTATTCAATATTTTTTTCACATTTTTTTCACATTTTTTTGCAAAATAGAAAAAGCTTGTATATTAACATGTTATTGGGATTTACTCGCAATCCTATTAACCTCTAATTATGTTTTGACAGTTATTTGGGCTGGTTTACCAGATAGAAAGATAGGAGAACGCACTTGGGTTATCGATCAAACGCCTTGATAGGATGATCATGAAAGACGATATCGACGCCACCGTTTTTCTCCATTGTATTGTATTTTTTTACTTTCAAGAAGTTTTTTGAGGGCTCCTCTGAGTCGATGTTCGGTGATTTCATGTCCAAGACGGTCTCGAATCTCACCAAATGCTGAATTGGGATATCTTTGGAGATCCTCAACAATCAATGCTTGTAATCGGTGAGGTTGGATGCGGCTTAAGGTTGTGGTTGTGGGAAAGTGGGCCTTTCTGAGCATTTTGGGATTTACAAAATAGCGAGTGCCTTTGGTTCTGCCTGTTTGCTGTATGATATCATATCTAAGCAATCCTTGGATCCAGGGTGTAATCGCTGAAGTATCAGAAAGATCCAGAGTGTCTGCAAGTTGTATGGAGGTCATCCCTTCTGTTTGAACTAAAATGCCTAAAGCTATACGTTCCTTTTGTGAAAGATGAAAAGCCCGATCAATTTTGCCTAGAAAATCAATTAATTCTGTTTTTATTATGCGTCGAGGGATTACAACTTTCACACTGTCGTCACCTTCTGTGACAACTGGAAGACCACGTCCTTGTGACGTGAGTACTTCGTAAATCAGATCGTAACCACTTCCTTCACGCTCCATGAGTTTCAGATCATGAAAAAGACGAGCGAGGCTATTGTTGCGGCGTACGGATTGATGCAGGATATTGTGAGGAGTTACTCCGAGAGGAAGGAGGCCTGGATTTATGATTTCTAAACTGTCTGGATGCAGATTGATGTATATGTCTCCTCGTTGGGAGTAGGGACGATGAACTAATGCGTTCACCAGGAGCTCACGTACGACTCTCTTATCGTATACAGGAATTTGTTGTCGGAACATACCTTCTGGTAGTTCATAAAATTCACGAAAATCTGGTGTATCGTCCCATACAGCATCCAATAATTCCATTGGAGTGAGGCAGTGATCATCCCAGCTGATCTTGTTGACCTTGTTATTATCTGCGTCATATTTGATCAATTGGATTATGGGAGCTGTACCCAAACGAACTCTATCATGTGAGTGACCAATGCACAGAATCCCTAAGTTTGTTAACAGATCGCCAATTGCCAAATGATAATGATCAACAAGTTCCTGATCCGTTTTCTCTTTGACAAAATCTTTGACACGGTCTGATTTTCGAAGTCCTTCCGTGAGTTTGGATAGCTTAAACGGATCATGAGAGCTTCTTCCGATGCCAAGGGTTGTCATGGTTTCCCACGGTTGCGCATTGCGCTCATTAATGAGCCGTGTAATCTCCTCGCCAACAAGAGGCCTGGACTCATCGCCAATCCGCAAATAGAATCTACCGTCGGCTGTAGATGCAGGGTTGTGGGAGCGAGGAATTGTTACTTCGAGGTATTCCCCTTGATTCGTTTCGGAAATTTTTTTTTGAACCGCGGGGTAGACATTTGAAGTCAATTCTCCAATACGCCGTTCGATTTTTTCAACAAGGCCCTTGGGAATGATTTGATTATCTGGCGGATGTTCTTCTCCATCTTCAATTCCTATCAGCAGTCGACCACCTTGTGCATTGGCAAATGCTACACCGTCTTTGGATAATTCGGAAAAATCGGCGGTTTTTCCTGTGACCGATCGGATGGATTTAATGTCAAAAGTTTGGCCTTCAACACTCATTGAGTCAAAGCTCCAGTGAATAAATTGCTATTGAATTTTGTCGCTGCAAAAAAACGGTGTGCCATATTTTATGTTCGTTATTGATAAGATTTCCAGATAGTTGATAGTTCATCGAGTATATCTAGCATTGATTTGTATGCTCTAATTATATGGCCGTGCTGATTGATTGATTCTGTTAGCGCGATTGAAAAACGTAATGGCTTTGTACCACCGAATACGTAACAAAACTTTCCATCTTTACATTTTCTTTTCAGTATTTGAGATACACCAACTTCTATTTCAGATGGTATTCTATGCTCGAATTGTCTTCTGTAATTTATAACTTTTTGGTTGAAATCTTTTGAGTCAATGTTGTCTAAACATTCCAAAAATAGATTTAAATCAATTTCTTGCCATTTTTTGAATTGATTGATTGTTTTTATGCTGATTTTATATTCATCGTCAGGAAAGCAGCGTTCTTCCCAGCCAGGATCAGAAATCAGTCTTGTTAGATGGAGCAGATAGCTTAAGTAAAATGCAAATCGTTGTTTTATCTCATAAGGTGCGAGCATCATGCTTTTGATGTCATTACGTGCTATCAAATACAGTAAGTCAACTCGCTCTTTTTGTTCTAAAGAGTTCATAATTGAATTCCATGCCGTGCACGTTCTGAGATTTTCACGAAATAAGTTAATTTCCCCCGAAATTATTCTTATCGATTCGTGCTGAATGGTGCATGCTTTTATCCACTCAGTATTATTATTATTATTATTTTCCCATTTACCTTTCGAGATGTCAATCAAAGGTAATTCCAAACTAATTTCATGGCGTTTTTCATAGAAAAGATCTTGTAATGCAAGGTAATCATCTTTGAGAAACATCATCCCTCCGAAGTTACTCCGCCTGCTTCCCCGTAACGTCCTTCACCTCGGCCAGCAGTTTCCCGAACTTTCCATAATTCACCTTTACCCCGTCATCCAGATCCAGGGTGATGCGTTGGTCGGCGTAGTGGCGCAGGAGTTCGTCAAAGGATCGGAGTTCTTCCTGCTTTTTGAGCATGGTGGTCAGTTGTTTCTGGAACTTTTTGGATGCGCTGGCGGATGAGGCCTTTTCCTTTTCCTCTTGCAGGTATTGGATGAGGGTGGCGTATTTGCCTTGCAAGGGGGTGACGTACATGGCCCGCATGCGGGAGAGGGTGTTTTCGTTGTACCGGTGCAGATAGACCAGGCATTCAAAGGCCTTGTTCTTGCCCGAGGAAAAGAGCCAGTAGATGGGGCGTTTTTTGTAGATCTTGAGATGGTGGTCCTTGAAAAAACTGGTGCTGATGAATCGCCGGATGGTTTCTCTGGGCTCCTCACCCCGTTTGGGGGACAGGGCATCGGCTACGAATTTAAGGTTTTCTTCCAGGGTTTCCTCGTTCCAGGCGAGCTTGAGAAATTCCTCGAACCGCTTGGAAGCATCGTCCTCGAACCAGTTCATGTCCATGACCGGGACAATACCGTCATCATCAGCCGGGAAGGTGGTGTAGCGGGTGGAGTCGAAATCTTTATTTCCTGAATGAGCGTAGATGAGGCCGGGTTCGTCAAGGGAGTAGCGGCCCATCATGCAGCCGATGGCGTAGGAGATGAGTTCCTTCATGGTGTCGGTCAGAAGAAGGGCATCATACTCTTCCTGGGTTTTGCCAGGACCGTAGCGGTAGTGGGGGTTGCAGGTCAGGGTGATTTCGTGGCGCGGGACGTCGGGGGTGAGTTCGTCTTGGAGGCCGTAGGCTTCGATGAAGATGCGGTTGTTTTCTTCTTCGAGGTGTTGGGTTTGGAGAGTTATTGAACGCCAATGACGGCGTAATGTGGCGTAGGTTGTGGGGATAGAATTGCATTTGTGGTTGGCAGGTTGTAGGGAAGAGGTAGTAAAATCCCAAGACGTTTCGTAAGAGTCCCAGTCAAAGGTAGCCAACTCTAAAGTTGTCTTGACTACATCTTTGATGTTTTCTTTTTTTCCAAAAAATCTTGAGTAGTTAATAGGCATTCTTCCCAAACTTGTAAGCCGGTAATCCAATGTAGGGCTAATTGAATGCATGAAGTAAGTAACGACTCTACTGTTTAAAAATCCTAATAAAAAAAATAAATCATCTTTAGATATAAAAATTGAAGGTGATGTGGAATCGTAAGCCATTCCATCTGGATAAAATCGCATTGCAAATTTTCCTGAACTTACCCTGCTCCAACTCAAGCATTTTTTAAAAAAGAATGCTTTACCTCTAAGAGGTGCTCCATTGTAAGTTATTGGAAGATTATGGTGTTGATGAATGTCTTTTCCTTTTTTTTCCCATAAAAGTATATATTCTTGATTCCCGTACCATTTTCTAAATTTACCACCTTTTCTGTGTGGAAACCATTTTTTGCCATAATCTGTTAATGGTGGAATCGATATTTTAGAATAATTTACTTCGTACCATATTTTTAAAAAACGGTTATTATCACCAGTATTAATCCCTTCTCGAATAGTGCATACGTCTGATAATTGGCTTCCTTCTGAAAAGATGGATAATGCTTTCAGTGAAAGCCAGTATGTAATCGGAATCCCAGGAATTTTTTTAAAATCCTCGGCCGAAGCCCGGAAAAAATAATCTTCAGCCCGTTTTTTTTTGGTATCCGCTGAAATATAAGTATTCGCAGTCATCTCATTATCCATGATCGTTTCCTTCAACGGGGTTGATTATCTTGTGGCTTGTTCAAGCTGGATGCTGGTTATTTGTTTTTCCCTGGGAACGGCCAATGGGTTTAAGCTTGCCTTGTCTGCGTGCCGGTCATCTCCATCAGCTGTTGCCGTACCGGGAGTCCGTTGCTGACCAGACGGTCGGCGTTCCCAGGAGAGACACAATCCATTGTAGGTCGACCGCCTGCATGGGGCCGGGTAAATAGGATCGGTCGCCGTTCCCAGGAGAAAAGGAGAGACACAATTTATTTAAGGGGCCAAGATCCAGCTGGAAAGCAAGGTTTTCATGGCTGACCATTTGTCAGAGTACTGCTCCAGGGCCAATCCGTTGCCTTTCCCACCAGCCCGGCTTTGACCGGGTTATTCTCTATATATCTGATTACATTTGTAAAATGTTTTTCATCCCGGATGAAGCGATCCCAATACTCTCGATGCCACACCGGCATTGTTTCTTTCCTGGGAACGCCGAGCGTCTGCTCGGCATATTGGGTTCTCTGCACCCCCGTTGTCATCTCCCTGATTTTCTTCCCTGAATATCCCTTCCACCCCTGTACGATTCGAGCCAGACTCTGTCCTTCGTACACCCGGATGAGTACGTGTATATGATTGGGCATGACTGTCCAGGCAATCAAATCATAGCGAAGCCCGGCGTGATGCTGCCAATTCTCAATGATCATTCCGGAGATTTTTGGTTTTTTGAGTACACACGACCCGTATCCGTCATCGATCCAGGACTCGATGCGTTTACGCTGCTCGAGCGGTCTGGCCTCTTTGGGCATGTTCTCCAGCCCTTTTCTGAGTCGGGCAAGGGCAGAAGCGGGCAGGCTGTCGGCCAGATGATACGTGATCATCTGGAGCAAACCCGGATAATCAAAGTGAGGAAGATAGCCTCTGCTGTGCCAGTTGGGATGAGGTGCCTGGATCATTGTCTTTTGCCTGGTTGGCGTATTTCTGCCTGTTTTTCCTGGGAACGCCGAGCGTCTGCTCGGCATTCTTTTCGGACGGATGAAGGCGTAATGGTTGTGTTGCCTATGTTGGAGTTATTTTCATCAGCCGTTGGTGGCGCGGGAGTCTGTTGCCGAGCAGACGCTCGGCGTTCCCAGGGGAGGACTGTAGCCGTGACTCTAGCCGTGACGACTTATCCCCCGACTCTACCCTTTGACCGTGCCTCGCTCCAGAGACGATTCCGTCAGGCGATTTTAATCCTTCTTTGCCAGCAGGAGTTTTTCTTTTTCTGTTAGCCGATATTTCTGTAGTCGGCTATTGGGTTTGTCCGGGATGGTATACTCTACCTTCCTGATTTCAATCAGTTTACGCATGAGATCATTCAAATAACGGGTTGGCTTATCTTTCCCCAGTTTTTGGGCGATTTCTGATTTAGCCAGTGGGGAAAACCTCAGTAGCCTCAGGATCGCATGGGTCATATCTGACTCTACCCCTGACTCTACCCCTGACTGGGCCCCTCCAGCCAGAGCCCTTTTTTCTTCCTTTTCTTTGACCGCCTCATGCACCGGCAACCGTACCTGAAAATATCTATGATCCTCATCAAATTCAAACTCAGCCTCGGGCGAGCCATTGTCCTGCATGGCGTGTTTGATTTTGGAGATGCCTGTTCCTCTTCCTTCGGTCATCTTCAATTCTTTTAAAAACTCACCGATGCGCCGGTTGCGGTAGCGGCGAGGATTGGCCCGGCCCTTTCTGAGTGCCTCGAGTTTAACCGAGCGATCCGGGCCTGGATAGCTGAGGATGGTTGTTTCGCCTATGTTGGAGTCATTTTCATGACCAGTTGATGGTGCGCAAGTCCGTTGCCGAGCAGACGCTCAGCGTTCCCGGGGAAAACCAGGGTCATTTGGCAGCGGTTTTGGCTGCCTGGATGATCTCCAGCGCTTTGGGGCCCTGAACGGCTGCGCCTCTGAAGTCGGAAAGACGGACATATCCGCCTTTGTACTCAGGGTTATGGGTATTTTCCAGCGTAAAGGTGCAAATCGGTACAGTAGCCCCTTCAAAGCCGGAATATTCAAGCTGGATCAACGAGGTGATCGTTTTTTGTTCAATCAGGAAACTACGAAGCTTTTCGTACGAAGAAATGAACATCCAGACAAAAGGGGACATGAATCCAAGTTGGCCGCCCATGGTGCTCATTTCCAAATCACGCACTATAAAAGCGGCAAACAGGTCTGCCTTGGTATCCGGATAATTGTCTTTGAGAAACTTTTTGATCGCCTTGTTCTGCCCCTTGCTCCCCATGTACGGCGGGTTGGCCACGACACAGTCGTACTTACGTCCCAGCATCTCGGCCTGTTGGACAAATGCTTCCACGCGTTTTGCCAGGAATCGGTGTTCATCGTCCCTTTTCCTGGCGGATTCCAGGGTTTCGGTAAATTTCTTCAGCTTGTCAGAGATGGATTCCGGGACGCGCAGCAGGGAACCAAAGGTCTTGGCGTCATAGAAGAGATTCAGAAGCCTTGCCAGGTCTTCTCGTGAGACTTTGGGTTCCACCGTGGTTCTGAGTGGGGCCTGGGTTTCCTTGGGGTTCATGAAAAAAAGCTGACGTTCCCGTTTGCCGCCCAGATCGATGACCTGCTTATTCAGGAGCCGGGACGCTGTTTTTTCGAAGTCCAGATCCTTGCTTTCCTGAAAGGCCATGACATTGAGGTTGACCGGTTTTTCGGGATCGAGAATGCGACGGTCATCACCTCTGGCCTTCATGAGCAGGGTGAAACGGGCCATCTGGGCGGCGCGGTCGTCGATATCAAAACCAAAGAGATTGTTTTCAAGAATCAGCCTGGGGATCTCCCGAGGGCGGTAGCCCAGTTCCCTGTAAATGGCGTTGAACAGGTCATAGGCCTCGGCCAGGATATGACCGGAGCCGCATGCAGGGTCCATGAAGGTCAATTCTTCCGGATTGAGTTCCGTTGGAGTGATCTCTTGCAGGGCGTCCATGACCCCTTGGGGCTGCTCTCCCGGTCCGATATAATACTCCATCTGTTCGGCAAGGGGAGAGTCCGGATAGGTCATGAGCCATTTGCGGCCCAGGGTGTTCTGGACCATATACTTGACGATCCAGTTGGGGGTGAACAGCTGGGTGGCGGCGGGAATATCCTCGTCTTTGACCACATTGCCGATGACCTGATCCTTTTTTTCCGAGATATAAAATTGATAGAGCCAGCCCACGATTTCGATTTCCTGCCAGTCCTCTTCGGGAATCGTGTTCACCAGCTTGCGGATAGGCGAGTCGGTCTGCAGAAGATTGTCCGGCAGGAGCAGCTCCGTGGCATCGTTTACCCATTCAAACAGGGCAGGCATGACCTTGTTCAGGGCATTGCATTGTGTGACCAGAAGCATCCGGTACAACTCGGCATCCTTGTCCCCGGCCAAGCGCAATTCCACAACCTTGTCCCGGTCCAGTCCTGGCAGGTCCACGCTGGAGGCCTTTTCCAGAATCTCCGGGATATCCGATCCGTTGGGATTGCTCAAAACCCGGTAGCCATGGCCAAGATAGTCGTGAAGTTCCATGTACCGGAGGGCACACAGCCGATTGAACCAGGTATAGGCGATTTCCTCCATGAGCTGGGAGAATCCCCTGACACGGATACGCTCTTCAAGATTCTTGCGGTGCGTTGCAATGTCCTTGGGGAACGGCGTCCCTGCAATAAAGGCCAGGTCCCCTTTTATTTCGACCGGTTCGATACGATCTTCGGAAAGTCCAAGAGCCTTGGCGCGGTCGGAGATGACCTGAATGAATTCCTTCCGAGCGCTCGGGGCATAGGATTTGAGGATGGATTTGTTCATGGGAGTGCCTGTCGGATGAATGATGTTCTGATATTTTGTATGATGTTGCAGGGAGCATAGACGCTCGGGGTATAGGCAGAAGGCACTGCTTGGGGTTGGTCCTTCCGCCTGTCCTTTGCTTCAGTCTTCCGCCTATTTTTTTCTTCCGCCCGCCTTTCCCTACTGCAAGCGTAAGCGAACCCCTTCCTTCAATTCCTGCAACAGTTTCTGTTTCAACTGAGCTACAAAGATTTCCACATCCTCGGGGGTTTCCAGGACATTTTTTGTCACCACCGAGGAGAGTGTGACGGGCTTGGTCTTTTTCTGCGGGGGTGGTTTGGAATCATCCTTGTGTTTCTCTCTTTCCATGGCCTCCCAGGTTTCCGCCATGGCCTCGTCAAATTCCGCAAGCCGATAGCTGATATTTGGAATGGAGGATTCCTCGCTTATGCGCAGCTTGATCTGCTGCAGGGGATAAAGAATCCGGTTGCGGACATCCGAGGAAGGGCCGATCTTGTCCAATTCATTCGTGAGAGCTTTGATTTTTGATTCGATGCTCATCAGCCCCTTTTCCCGGGCCTGGGCGAGCATGAGCTCGTTGATCTCACTGAGCTTTGTCACAAGGGGATTCACGTCCTTGATCATACCGTAGGGGGCGGGATTCTTCCGGATTGCCTCCAAACGTGCCAGTGCGGCTTTGCCTTCGGGATTTTTGTTCAGCGCGGTTTTGTTGGTCGTAAAGGTTCGCAGCGCATCCCTGAGACTTTCCCAGGTGGAAAACTGGTTTTCATAAAATCCTCGGAGGTCGTGGAGATCCTCGGAGGCTTCCAGGATCTCATCCGTTTTTTTGTTCAGGGCCTGGATAAAGGCGAAAGTGTCCCGGATGGGCAACAGACTCGAGGTGATTTTTACCCCTCTTTCGATTTCCTGGGAGCCAGGATAGTCACCGGTCTGGGCCAATTGCCGATACCGGGTCAGATCAGCGTCCCATAAGTTCAGGTTCGCGCGAATCGTCTTGACCAGATCCACGAGATCTTCGGGACCGATCTTGCCAAAGGCTTCCTGGCATAATTTTCGGGCTTTGTCGGTCTCTTCCCGTGTTGGCAGCTTGCGTTTGATGATCTTGATGGTTTTCCACTGGCCGGCCTTGAGCATAGGACCGACGGCTTCGCGGGGTTCCAGGGGTGAGCCGTTGGTCAGCAGATTGATTTCTCCGGCCATGAAAATACGGGCCACCAGCAGGATGATCTCCCATTCGGGCCAGCCGTAGGGTTTGGCAGCGAAATGGGCTACCAGTTCGTGCAAAAGCACGGGGCGGTTCTGGTCCGTGAGGAGGTTCATGTATTCCTGAATCTCCTTGATGGCCTGACCATTGATTTTGGGAAGATCCATCTTGAGTTTGGGCAGGCTGGCATCAGAGGAGAGAAGGACCGCCTTGATCTCGTTGCCTGGATCGCTGTGAAGCCGTTGCAGGTACTCGAATTTGATGTACATGTTGGTAACAATGTACTCGAAGACCTGATCCAGCCCTGCCGAGGCCGAAGGTGCCTTGGGAGTGATGGTCTGGCCCATGGCATGAACCGATGATTCAAGGATCAGTTTTTCCAGCATTGCTGTCAGCCGGGTTGTCCGGTCCCTGTTTTCTTCCTGCCGGTCCCGCAGGATTTTTTTGAAGCTGGATGAAGCCGAGGCATCGCTTTTTTGTCGGATATACTTGTCGGTTTGGATGTGGGTCTGAACTTCTTTTTGGAGAATTTTGCCCTCTTCGTCGGGAAGTCGATACAGGGCGCGGCCCGGGTGCTCTCCGGAATAGAGAACACATTTCATGGAGTTGAAAAGACCGTATTCGGGATTCAGCGGTGTGATGAATTCGATGGCAATTTCGTGATCGATTTTACTTCCATAGGGGCGGTTGTCCAAAATTCTGCCGAACCCGTAGTCGCGCTTGTAGGGTTTGTATTTGAATTTGTTTCTATTTTTGAAAATTTCCGAAAAAATGAGTTCCGAGAGCAGCGCGTTTTCTTCGGTATCGGAAACGGCCATTCGTTTGATTTCCTGCCCCACGTCACGTTCTTCGTTGGTCAAAAAATAATAGCGGTCACCGTTGCGGCTAATGAGGGTCTGTTTTTCCAGGCGCTGGAGACCGGCCTCGATGGTTTTTTTGAGGGCGAGCCGGTCCATGTCCACCTGATCGATGAAAAGAGTCACCAGGTTGTCCGCGTTGGGCTTGATGATATCCACGTACCGGATCAGGAAGAGGGTTTGGAGGAGATAACAGTCAAATGGCGCGTCGAGACCTGGATTGTCCTTGGCCTGGTCGATGGTCATCTTCACCGAGGTGTCCAGAAAGCTTTCAATGGCCGGGTAAAATTCATACAGGGGGACCAGAGCACCGACTTCTTTTTGAGAGATGTTCTTTGCGGCCGACTGGAAGGCATCGAGCATGGACCGTTCCCCTCGGCTTAGATGCATTCCCGTTGCTCCTGCCTTGCGGATGGACTCGAAGATCTTCTGAACCAACTGGAAATGGTATGGCGCGAACGGATAGGTCCGGACAAAGTCGGCACTGTTCTGGTAGGTGGATAGGGTGGCGCTGTCGTGGGTGAAACTGATCTGGCTCTTGAGGATGTCGCCTTTTCCTTCGAAAAGATGTTCCAGATCTGAGCAGGCTGCGATGGATTTTTCCAGCAATCTGACCTGAATGACCTCGTCGGTATTGGAGCTGGACAGGGACATGCGAGTGGAGAATCTTCCCTGGATCTTGGAGTAGTCATTGGCCTTGCTGGATTTGAGATCGCCGAGCACGGCGTCGATGTCCTCCTGCGAAGTGACGATCACCCAGGCCCGTCCCTGGCAGACGCGGCCGAGATCTTCGGTGATGGTCTGCAGGTTGAGCATAAGATGGCCGTCATCACCGATGAACTGACCGGCCTCGTCCACCAGAAAAACAATGCGATGATCCTTGCCCCGCGCGTCCAGATATTTTTTGACCCGCTTGGCAAAGTTTTCAATGGTCATGGACAGGCTTGTTTCGGCCCGGTCGAACCACTCCTTGGCCGACTCCCTGGTCTGACCCAGTGCCCGTGACAGGGCCTCGACGATTTCATCCTGGTGGAAATAAAAGGTATCCCGGTCATCGAGCCATGAATTGCCGGTGGCCTGCTCGTAATCCATGCAGAATTGTTCATACCTACCTTGCTCGGTCAGGTGGCGTTCCATGTCTGCGATATGGGGCGAATCGCCGCAGAAGCCCTGCATTTCGTTGAAAACCCGCCAGAACACAGACAGAATGGTCCCACGTCCATCATTGGAGTCGGCACGGCTGTCGATATTGAAGAGAACCACATCCGTACTCGATCCCGTGGCCTTTTTGATATTGGCCATGAGAAGGGGATCTTGGATTTTGGACGTGAAAAATTCGATGGCCCGCTTGTTCAATCCTGTTTGGGGATCGTTGGCGTTCCTGTTGTTGAGCAGATAGGATAAAATTTTGATGAAATGTGATTTACCGGAACCGAAAAAACCGGAAATCCAAACGCCCATGCGGTCGGTGATGTTCGGATTATCCGGATTTTGCAGGGCATTCACATAGGTATCGAAGAAGGTCCGGAAATGCTGGTCCAATTCTCTGGTCAGGACGTACTCCTCCAACTCCTGCCAGACGATGGAATCTTCCTGCTGTTCCGCCTTGACTACCCCGTTGATGGGCCGGGAAAGATTTTTGTTGAACAGATCCTTGATGAGCATGGCTTGTGGGGGTTGAGGGTTTGTAGGAGTAGACTGAAGGCTGAAGGGGTTTAGGCTGAAGGCAAGGCCTTGGGTAGTTCCTTCCGCTTATCCTTCTACCTGCTTTTACGAGACCAACGAAAAAGCCCGATAATAGTTGCTTTCCTTGAGCCTGCTGAAGAGGCGCAGTCCCTGTCCGGTAAAATGGCCGGGATAGAACATGACCAAAGGAGTGTCTTCCATGAGAGGGTGCAGGCAATTGAGGAGGTTATGTCCCCGCAAAAGTGGCCAGGCATTGCCCACGCCGCTCATGAGGACCAGGTCCTGTTCTTCAGGCTGGGTTATCTGAACGAAATGGTTGGCGATTTTTTGGGGGTGGAGTGGACCTTTGAGAGCCTTGAGCAATTCTTCATTCCCTTTGGTTTTTTGAAGCTTGAAGGCCTGATCGAGGATTTTTCGGTTTTCAAGATATCCTACGATAAGCTCGAACAGGTTGACATGGGTGAACCGAAGATCGGGTTTGCGTTTGTGGAGCTGCCCTTTGACCGTCTCGATGTAGTCTCTGACAAGCAATTCCTTCTCCGGCGGGTAGTCAAAAATGTAGAAGCCGATCTCGTTACCCAGCCCGGCGTTGCTGAGAAGTTCCTCAGACAAGAGGCGATCCGTAATTTTGTTGAGATGGGCGGTGAAGTCATCTGTCATTGTATGGCCTCCAGGCACTTAAGCACGTACTGCTCGTGTGTTGATCGGAGCATGGCCTCCACTTCGGGCGTGAGATAAAAAGGCATGATGGTCTTGGACCGGGCCGAATCGATGACCGCAGCTTCTGAGAGGATGCGAAAGACAACCTGCCTGATCTTGGCCTTTGTGGAATCGGACCAAAGAGCCAGTCTTGGTTCGATATGGCTGCAGTCTTCAAAAAAGCGGTCCCAGTCGAGAATGTGGAGGCGTCCCTTAAAGGTTCTCTTGTGTTCACCGACAACCTTGAGGATGAAATCGCCGACAAGATGATTGTGTTTGATGGCCGCACAAAAAACGGCCTGACAGGTTTGATCGTGTGGACCATCGGCAATGATTGGAAGAAAGGCCGGATCGAGCATGGAAAAACGTTTCCAGATAAGCGTAGCCTGTCGCCGGGCCGCAGCCGGTGATCGCTTCTGAAGAATGTTATCCTGCACGATTGCATCGAGAAAATCTTTTTTTCCCATCCCCTTTCGCATAAGATCCGCTACCAGTCTGCTTTCGCGGACAAGAAGCCCCCCTGCGACAAGCTCCCCGTTATACAGTGATCCGTTCATCTCTCCTCTTGATATCGATCTCGGCCTTTTTTGCCAGCCGTATGTCTGTCACCCAACGTAGTATGCAACTGGGTCCCGGAAGTATCCCTTTTCAAGATCATAGTAAATACTCGGATATAGAAAAAGTCTTCAAATTTTTTTAATATTGATTTTATTAGATAATTTTTTTTACATCCAGACCCAAAAAAGATCCAGGCCACAATTAAACAGATTTGTATGACAAAAAAGTTTTTTTCTCATTTCAAGCGTGCAAGATTTTTGAATGTATAAGTAATGCAATATACGAATCATCGATTTATAGTCGAAAAAAAAGGATGCCTGAAAAAAACAAGCATCCTTTGAATACTATTTTCAAGTAATATATGGATAGATCTGATTATGAATGAGTCAGTTCGTCAGCCATCTCCTCGGCAAATTCTTCATAAAGCCAGTCCAATCTAACAGAGTCCTGTCCTCCGATAGCTCCCCCAAGAGCATATGATGCAGATATTGTGAATTCATCGAGTATTTTCCCGGAGGGGTCTTTTATCATGACACGACCGGTGAGGGAATCATTGCCTGCCATAAAACCAAACATGGCAGCTGTGAGGGTTGAGCGTACGCGGATATCTTCAACTTCAATTTCGATTGTCGGGGATTCCGTCCCTTCTAGGGACTCGTTCAACAAAGATCGTGCGGTCAATGACTTTACCACCTTGTCCTTGAATTCATCCTGGTCAAACTTGATATTGTCGGCGAGATCCTTTTTGGCCTCGGGAGTGAGTGTGATAGCAATTTTTCCTGCCGGCTGATCCTGTGTGATAAATGTGGCGGGAGTGGCCGGGCTGGATAGATCCTTGCGTTTAACACTCGAAGCACATCCGCTGATGATGAAAGATGCCAAAACCAGAACAAGTACCGATTTGAAACTACGCATACAAATTCTCCTTAAAAAAATGAAATGAAGGCCGACGGCTCCAAGTGTAAGATGATTTTGTAATCATATCGTTGCCTAAAGCCGATACTAAAAATCGTGATTTGGCTGTTTAAGGTAAAAAAACCTTTTAATCAACCGGTTAGGATTCGGCATATTGTCATACAAATATGAAACAAAATATTCGGGATGCTTTGCAACAGAAACATTGAATTTTTTTAAAAGTTATAATTTTATAAAAAATATATTATTCTGTATAGTTAATGTATAAACAGATGGTGTAGATTAAAAAAAATGGCAACCTGATAATTGTCCAATCTGGATAGAGACCCTACCTTTTTAAGAAACTAACCCTACCATAAAATTCCTCCCCTTATATCCGAGAATCAATATGTGCTATCGGCTGTTTTTGATTTTTAAATTATATAAAACAACTGTTTATAAAAATCACTGTCAGAAAAAAAATGATTTCTGTATAAGTATAAAATCGAAAAAACCCCCATATGAACCATGAAAAACCCTACCTTTGGACTATCCGTGTTTTCTGTCTTGCAAAACAAACTGTTTCGCGTATAATACTGAAAATTTTTTTTGGCCCGTGTTTGAGTCGTTCTGCTTTTACTCGCTATGTAATTTGGGTAGCGATGAGATCAATTCCTTGGACTGCCCCCTTAAATCTTATAAAAAGCTGAATCATGATACGTTCAAAAATATATTTTATAATTTTTTGTTCTTTTTTTGTACTTATTTTTTTCCCTTTGAAATCTTCATGCCAAGACCGAGACTGGCGCGTTGATCTTGAAGAGTCAGGAAATAAATACATAAAAGAATATTCAGAATGCAGTTTTTTAGAATTGTTGCAAAAAAGAACTGCACTTGAAGAGGATTTTGCAAAGACGTATCAAAAATTATTTCAGATTGATCCTACTTTAAGAATAAAAATTGCGAATTATCAGCGAATACTCAATAAATCTATTGATACATTTAACAGAGTCGATGTTAACTCTCAGGTTATTGATCAGGCAGATAAGCAGTTCGAAAAAGAGTTTCTACCGATTGCAGAAAAAGTTGATCCAGAGATTAGGGATAAGTATGCGAAGGCTATGGCTTTGGATTATTTGTTACTAAAAAGATTTTCTGGTTAACTCTCAAATAGTTACATAAAATAAATTTCTAAAATCTAATGCCCTGGAGTTATTATGTCTGAAAAAGAAAAAAGTATTGAGATTGAAAAAGCAAAAAAAGCAAAAAAATTTTTTTCATTAATAGCTCGACTTTCGGAGTTTATTTTGCTTTCAAAATTAGAACAAACATCCTGAAATAACTAATTTTTTACTTGAAGAGATCCTTGTTTTTTAGTATTTCTCTTGTTTCCACGCAATAGAATACAAAAAAC
>NZ_JBSPZA010000045.1:0-15965 GCF_053851535.1 Desulfoplanes sp. PS50
AGGGATTCGCTCCATATGGTCGGCTGAAGGCAGGCGTTTTGAATCCGGGAGGGAGGTATGACAATTACTGGAGAATGTTTTTGCGGTGACGTTAAATACGCGGTACAAGGATCGCTGAGTGATGCCAGATCGTGCCACTGTTCTCGTTGTCGAAAGGCATTTAGTTCTCAGGCATCGGCTTACGCACTAGTCGATCCAAAAGACTTCGACTGGCTGACAGGGGAAGACCTTCTGACATCCTACGTTGGTGAGCAAGGCTTTGGTCTTCAGTTCTGTAGTAAATGCGGTTCGACGCTTTGTGGTATTTTAAATGGTACGGTTCATGGTGTCACTTTGGGTTGCGTTAACGGTGATCCGAAAGTGGAGATTGCTAGACACATTTTTGTTGGCTCGAAGGCAAGTTGGGAAATCATCCCTGAAGGAGTGCTTCAATATCCAGAAGGTGTACCTGAAAATAAGCAACTCAAAAGACGGTAGGTTATTCTACAGTCTCGCTATGTGCTGAAATTGTTTCCACGAATGTGAGACTTCGAAGACAAATGACTTGGAGGAGTAATGGATCCTGAGAAAATAATGACTGGAATTTCAAGGGAAATTGATGTCGCCTTGAAGGCAATGGGAAAAGCTAAAACCCCAGCTGAAAAACTGACATACAGCGAAACAGTAAAGAATCTGTGCGAATCACTCGGGGTGTTTCTTAATTTAATGAGTGATATGGCGGCATATGATGACGATGAATCAATCCCATTTTAAAACTCGAAGCACCTACTGTTTGGAGGTTTTGCAAACGTATGGTGAGGGTACATACTTTGTCACTTCTGCTGATCGTTTCACTCACCGGCACTCGTCGTTCAACGACAGCAGAGTTCGACAGTTATGTTTCAGAGGAACCAGCATGAGCAAGCCTCAATCGCGAATCTGCCGATTTAAGGTGTCGCTTCTTGATATCGATCCGGAAATATGGCGGATTACCTGTCAGGACAAGGGCAGATAGAGACGCCGGTGGTGATTGGACAGGCAGATCGGATCAGGCGGATGGCACTGGAAGCAGGGCGCTATTTTATCAAGGGCCTGGGTGAGGCGAAAATGCTGTTCCGATCGGCGCCTGCTTGGCACTTCCAAACAACCGGAAGATTTCACATTCCTACCGCGAGATGTGCTTAAGGAGAAGCAGTTTGAACATTCCGGATTTACCCTTCGGGGTTACTGACTGGTCTGAAGTAGAGAAGACTGAACACGCAGGGGAACAGGGAGCTGCTTATTGGCAAACCCGCACCTTCGGGAATATCCGGGTTCGTATGGTAGAGTACAGTCCCGGTTATATAGCCGATCATTGGTGTGCCAAAGGGCACATCCTGCTCTGTCTAGAAGGTGAGCTCCACACTGAACTAAAAGATGGACGCTGTTTTATTCTCTATCCAGGCTCGAGCTATCAGGTCGCAGACAACGCTGAGCTTCATCGGTCCTCGACGGAGCGAGGGGCCAAGCTATTCATAGTGGACTAAAATCACATCCCCACAACACTGAGCGTGTTGGCGGCAGTAGGCTATGTGAACGAGAGTCCACCTGTGAGAATTATAGTCAATATCGATGTCTCGAAACTCAGCCGAGCAATCAAATTATACTGCACCGCATTGGGGCTCAAGCACAGCCGTACTCTGGATGAGGACGTAGCAGAACTTGCGGGGGCATCTCCCGTAATCTGCCTATTACATAATGCTTCAGGCTCAAACGTAGCAAGTAGGTTATCGGAAACACGTAGGTACTCCAGGCACTGGACGCCAGTTCATATTGATTTCGCCGTGATGATATTGAAGAGGCCACTGTGCGGGCGCTCTACGCCGGGGCAACTCATGAAAGTGAATGTGTTGAATGGAATGGTTCAAAGTGCATTACTTTCTCAGATCCATTTGGTCACGGGTTTTGCCTTATCGAGTTTGTAGGTGAAACGTACAGCGAGAATGGTTGATTTCGCCTAACATCTATATGGCCTCCCGAGTCAAGGGCGAATTAGTAAAAACCAGATCACCCAATACTAAAAATAGCCTTTCCGAAAAGGTCATTAACCTGTCACCACAGTGACACGGTTTTGTCACCCGTGGGGAATACCATTGCATTGTAAGTCGCAATAAAGCGAGCTTATAGATTGCAAAAGGTGATTCGATGGCTTCTGTTCAAGACCCCGACATGATGCTCCGCATAGAGGACGTGGGGGTGACCTATCCCGGTAACGTTCTCGCACTCCGTCCCACCACCGTCGATTTTCACAAGGGAGAATTTACCGTCCTGCTTGGTCTTTCCGGCGCGGGAAAATCCACATTGCTGCGCTCACTCAATCATCTGGTGCGGCCGACCGTCGGAAAGGTTGTCTCGGCTGAATTCGGCGAGCTCAATAACCGCAAAACGGTAAGGCAGCATCGGTGCCGCACCGCTACCGTGTTCCAGCATCACCAACTGATCGAACGTCATACCGCACTCCAGAACGTACTGACGGGCAGGCTTGCCTATCACGGCACCTGGCGCAGCCTGTTTCCACTACCCAGACACGATTTGGAGCTCGCCCTGCACTGTCTGGACCGTGTCGGTCTTGCGGACAAGGCCCTCGCCAGGAGTGACCAACTGTCCGGTGGCCAGCAGCAGCGCGTTGGTATCGCCCGCGCCCTGGCGCAGCAGCCGTCCATGATTCTCGCGGATGAGCCGGTTGCCAGCCTGGATCCGGCGACCTCGGAACGGGTGTTGGGGCTGCTACGGGACATCTGTCGCGAAGACGGTATTACCGCTGTTACTTCACTGCACCAACTTGAGTATGCCCAGCGCTTTGCTGATCGGATCATCGGCCTGGCAAATGCCCGTATTGTGTTCGATGCAGCTCCTGCGCAGTTGAAGCAGCACCACTTGAATGAAATCTATCACGGGGCGTCCGGCCTGGCGCCCGAGCCACCCAGGACTGCCGTATCCCAGTCCAAACCAATCAACCACCAACCCACGCAACTGGAGATAGTCCAATGAAAGCGTTATTGAATTTATTGATCGTACTTTGCCTGACGATGAGTATTCCGCTGCAGGCCTCAGCCGCGGATCCGGATCCAGATCCGGATCTGTTAAAAGTGGCCCTGCTCCCTGATGAAAACGCCTCTGAACTGATCAAGCGCAACAAGCCATTGAAAGACTATCTCGAACGCACACTTGGCAAGGAAGTGAAGCTGATCGTCACAACCGATTACTCCTCCATGATCGAGGCCATGCGGTTTGGCCGCATCGACCTTGCCTACTTTGGCCCACTCTCTTACGTGATGGCAAAGAGTAAAAGCAACATAGAGCCCTTTGCCGCCATGGTTGTGAATGGCAAGCCCACCTACCGTTCCATCATCATTGCCAATGCGGACTCTGGCGTTAAGTCCTATGCGGATATCAAGGGCAAAAAGATGGCCTACGGCGACCGCGCTTCCACCTCAAGCCACCTGATTCCCAAAACCGTGCTGATGGAAGCCGCCGGCCTGGAGGCTGAGCGTGACTATGAGGCGCATTTTGTCGGCTCCCATGATTCCGTGGCGGTCAACGTTGCAAACGGCAACGCCGAAGCCGGCGGCCTGTCCGAGGTTATCTTTCAGCACGTGATGGACCGTGGCCTGATCGATCGCAACAAAGTCCGGATTCTGGGTTACAGCGGAGAGTTCCCCCAGTACCCCTGGGCGATGCGTTCAAACCTGAACCCGGAACTCAAAGCGAAAGTGCGCGATGCTTTCATCGGCATTGACGACAAGGAGATCCTGGGCAACCTCAAGGCCGAGGGTTTCGCCGCCATCAAAGATTCGGACTACGACGTAATCCGCAAAATGGGTGGCTTGCTCAACCTTGATTTCGCGAAACCGTAATGAGCCTCATGAATCAAAGAACGACGGAACCGGCGACCCTGTCGCCGGTCTCTTCCTCCGTGTTGGACACCCATGCGCGGGGTTGGCGGAGAAAACTCTGGCAAACAGGCCTGGTACTGACGGTGATTGTCGTCGCCAGCTGGTACGTGGGCCTGCTTGATTTCCGTACCTTGGCCAACGGTGTACCCGCCATCGGTACCCTACTGGGAGAATCGCTGCCTCCCGATTTCACCAACGTCATGGACTGGGTGTCTCCGCTCATCGATACCCTCGCCATGAGCATCGCCGGAACGGCGATCGCGGTAGTCGCATCGGTGCCCCTGGCATTCCTGGCCGCCCGCAATACGTCACCCCATCCAGCGGTATTCCACGTAACCCGCACCATCCTGAACGGCCTGCGCTCGGTGCCCGAGTTGATTATGGGCATTATCTTTGTAGCGGCGGTGGGCTTCGGCGCCCTGCCAGGGGTACTCGCCCTGGGACTGCACTCCGTCGGTATGGTGGGCAAGTTCTTCGCGGAGGCCATCGAGCATGTGGATGAAGCCCCGGTGGAGGCCGCGGATGCTGCTGGTGCCACACGGCTACAGGTGCTCTGGCACGCTGTGCTGCCGCAGGTGCTTCCACAATTTGCCGATGTTTCCATCTACCGCTGGGAATACAACTTCCGGGCCTCCACGGTAATGGGCATGGTGGGTGCCGGTGGTATCGGTTTCCAACTGATGGGGTCCCTGCGGATCATGCAATATCAGGAGGTCAGTGCCATCCTGATTGTCATTCTCCTGATGGTGACAATTGTGGACAGCCTGAGCGGCCACCTCCGTAAAAAATTCAAGTAAGGACAACAAATGAAACCAAAAATAGTCATTACCCACCGGGTGCACGACCGTGTACTGGCGAGCCTGGAGCCGCATTGTGAACTGATCACCAACCAGTCAGACACCACCTTGTCCGCAGACGCGGTAAAGGCCCGGGCTGCCACTGCGGACGGCATGATGGCCTTCATGCCGGATCGGGTCAGCGAGGAGTTCCTGACCGCCTGCCCGAATCTCAAGATCATCGGCGCCGCCTTGAAGGGCTACGATAACTTCGATGTGGAGGCTTGCACCCGCAATGGCGTTTGGTTGACCTTCGTGCCGGACTTGCTGACGGTTCCGACAGCCGAATTGACCGTCGGGTTGACCATCGGCCTGATCCGACATGTGCGGGCGGCGGACGAGTTCGTTCGTTCCGGCCAGTTCGGGGGGTGGCAGCCCCGCTTTTACGGCCTTGGCATTGAGGGCGCAACCGTTGGCATCGTCGGCATGGGGGCCATTGGCAGGGCCGTGGCAACGCGATTCCAGGGTTGGGGCGCAAACATGCTGTATTCACAGCCAGACGCCTTAGCTGCCGATGAGGAGGCCGCACTGGGCATTACCCACACAAACCTGGAGGATCTTCTCGGCCAGTCAGACATCGTGATATTGGCATTGGCGCTCAACGAACAAACCCTGCACGCCATCAACACTGCGCGTCTGGCTCAGATGAAACGAGGCGCCTTTCTGGTCAATCCATGTCGGGGCTCGGTGGTGGATGAAACCGCCGTGTTGGATTCGTTGGTCTCCGGGCACCTGAGCGGTTACGCAGCGGATGTGTTTGAAATGGAAGACTGGGCCAGGACGGATCGCCCCCGGCAGATTAGTCCGGCCTTGCGGGCACATCCCAATACCCTGTTTACCGCCCACATCGGCTCGGCGGTCCGGGATGTGCGGCTTGCCATTGAACAACGCGCTGCCGACAACATCTTGCAAGCACTACAGGGAGAGCGACCCCGGGATGCGATCAATTCGCCGGCTATCCTGGTGGGAACTCTATGCTGAACCTGGTCTGGCTGAAGAGTTTTATCGCACTGGTCCAGTGTCGGAGTTTCCAGGCCGCCGCAAAAAACCTCGGAATCGCCCAGCCCACGCTCTCCCAGCACATTCAAAAGCTTGAAGAACAGCTGGATACTTTGTTGATCCGCCGCGCAAAATCGGGATGCGAGCCTACCAGAACAGCCCATGCGTTGATGCCGTTCGCGCTCAGCATGTTGCGCCTGGATGAGCGCGCCCGGGAAGCGGTAAGCGGTACCAGTCTGCGCGTGGGGGCAAGTTCCAACATTGGAATCTACATGCTCCAGCCCCACGTTCGCTCGTTCATGGACACTCCGGCGGCACCTGAGGTGGACCTGGTGATCGACAACAACCCCGCCATAGCCAGGCAACTGACCAGCGGTGAACTGGACATCGCGGTTATGGAGTGGTGGCACCCCAAGCCCGGCTTCCAGGCGCGGGACTGGCGGCAGGAGCCGGTGGTACTGATTGTGCCACCGCATCACCCGTGCGCGGGACTGCAACAGATAGACCGGGAAACCCTCGCCGGCATGACGCTACTCGGTGGCGAGCCCGGCACGGGTACTGGACGACTTTTGGCGAACTTCTTTGGTGACAAGGGGCCGTTCCCGAAGGTGTCCATGCAGCTCGGCAGTACCGAAGCGGTAAAACAGGCGGTCAAGACCGGTCTCGGCATTTCACTGGTTCTGGCGGCCTGCGTCAGCGAGGAAGTCCGGGTCGACTCCTTGCGGGCAATCCCGGTCAGCGATCCCGGGCTGAGTAAAGAACTCATGGTCATCTGCCCGGATGCCATCGCCCGGCATCCGCCCGTCTCCACATTTGTCGGCCATTTGTGTCACTGAAAGAGGGCCCTGGTAAACGGTTTACCAGGGCAATTCCTCACCAGTGCTGTGCCAGAAGGACCAGGTATTCTGCAAGGGATTCGCGATGCCGGCCTGCCTGTATCCCTGCTCGGGAATACAGATTCGCTGGCGTCTGACCGCCATCCCGGTACGCACCAGCACGCTTCGCCATCCGTTGGCCATCGCTCATGTCAAACGTTAACTCAATTGTGGCATTAATCATGCCCCAATGACTTGTTTCGCCCCGTTATCTACCGGATAAAATAAACATGTTGTATGGTTTCCTGGAATGCACCGCTGGTGGAGTCCAGCATTGCACCCTGTAGGAGGCCCGCCCCCGGGCCGATTTCGCGGCGAGGCGCCGCTATTTCAGGTTGATTTTCGCAACGATCGGGTTAACGAAGATATGAATATTCGACCTTTTCAAGAAAAAGATAGATTGCCAGTAATAGACCTCTGGAAAGAGGCTGGTCTGGTTGTGCCTCAAAATGATCCTGGAAAGGATATCGACCGAAAATTGAAGGTCGATCCCGAGCTGTTCTTGGTCGGTGAGATTGATGGTGAATTGGTCGCGACGGTAATGGGCGGCTATGAAGGCCACCGTGGCTGGATCAACTATCTGGCAGTAAAGCCGTGCCATCATAGAAAAGGTTATGGTCGGCTATTGATGGAGTCAGTAGAGCGGCTTCTTAAACGGAAGGGTTGTCCAAAAATCAATCTTCAAGTCAGGGCGACGAATACCGGAGTTATAGAGTTTTACTCGGCTATGGGCTACGGTAACGACAATGTTGTAGGTTTAGGTAAACGGTTGATGCATGACTCGTGACATCGTTAACACAGCGCAACATTAGACCGCCGCAGGCGGCGGTGGGACGCTCGAAGACCCGCGCCCATGTGCGCGGCGTTGGGAGTCACCATGAAGGAACACAGTAGAATTCCCAAGCTCAAGGTCGCGGAGGTGACTGCTGACCGCTGGGACGATTTTGAAAAGCTCTTCAGTGCGCGTGGTAGTCCAAAGTACTGCTGGTGCATGGCTTGGCGAGCCGATCAAAAGGATCCCGGGAGCGGGTCGGGTTCCGGCAGAAGAATACTGATGAAGCAACGCATTAGTGAAGGGGCGCCAGTCGGTTTGCTCGGTTACATCGGCGAAGAACCGGTAGCGTGGTGCTCACTTGCTCCATTCAACACGTTCCGTGGCCTACGCAAGCCTGGTGAGGCTGAAGAGACAGATAAGCTTTGGTCTGTTACCTGTTTCTTTGTTCGCCGAGAACATCGTGGAATCGGATTGGTAAAGCAGCTGTTGGCGGCGGCGGTTCGTCATGCGAGGAAGCACGGAGCGAGGCTGGTGGAAGGCTATGCCGTCGAACCAGATTCGCCCAGCTATCGACACATGGGCTTTGTGTCCATGTTTAAGGAGGCAGGATTCACAGAGGTTGCCCGTCAGGGAATAAGGAGACACGTCATGCAACTGCAAATACGCAAGTCGCGTAAATGACGCCCAACCCATCGTCCAAGCGGACCGCCTGCGGCAGCCGCTTAACTCAGGCGTTATATTCACTGGAGTACAAATGGATTTCTCTAAGCCTTTTCAAAACATTCAAGGTTCTGTCGTTAATGTATTAGCGTTAAACCAGCAACAAGCTGTTGTATCATCAGGCAGTGGTGTAATCATCGGTAATGGCGATTTAGTTTTAACCTGTGAACATTGTATTATTCCAAATACCACAACTATTGCCAGGTTTTCAGGTGCGAGTAATGGTCAAATAGCTACAATTGTATTTCAAGATAAAAATTCAGATATTGCATTACTAAAGTTTCAACAACCAATTGGAAAACCTGCACCAATTCGTACGTCTTCTTCAGTATTAATTGGCCATGAGGCTTTCGTCGTGGGATTTCCAAATAACATAGATAAAATCACTGCATTATCAGCAAATATTGCAGGGTTTGAGCCAAGTAAATCTTTTGATTTAATTAGGCTGGATGCATCTGTAAATCACGGTAATTCAGGCGGCCCATTGTTTAATTCTGCAGGAGAGTTAATCGGCATTGTAAACGCTAAGCACGGATCACTCTCAAACTTTTTACAGCAAATACAACAAGCTCAACCTAAAGGTATGGTGTCAATAAGTGGTATTGATCCTGTAAAAGCAATACAGCAGTTAATCTCTGAAATGCAGAGGAACCTTAATCTTGGTATAGGTTATGCAATACCTACAGAACACATTGGGACTTTAAATACTCAAGTCAAAGCTTTGATTCAATCGTGAATATAACAAGTTGCTTAAACGGAAAAATAACAGTTGGCCATCGCTTCGCGATTATAGCCAACCATTATTTTCCACTTAGCAAGGCGTTAGGGGCAAAGAGGTTCCGAGGCAATGAACAGAAACGGTATGGATGCTCTAGAAAAACATTTCAAACAATGGAAGCAAATATCTGATCGACTTCAAGGGCAATTAGGGCCAGTACTGGAAGCGCAGAGGGCCTTAGAAAAAGCCATGCGTCCAACTCTTGAGCTACAGAAAGCACTTAAGTCACCATTAGAACCCTTTCTTGAAGAGCAAAGGAGGCTGCAGAAGGCATTCGAAGGCATAAAACTACCAACCTATAATCTTCCTGACTTAAGTCCTTTTGCAAAACAAATACAACAGTATCAAAAGTCTCTCAGTGGCATCATTAGTCCCGCTTTTGAGGAATTGCAGCGTTCTTTTAAAGAGCTGCCACCGAAAATACAAGAAGCCCTGCTATTACTGGCTCAACACGGTTGGTACTTAGATTTCAATATGCCGCTTCCAAGCCTTTGGGAAATAAAAAAGGCAATATCGAGTGGCGAAATCGAAGAGGTTGAAGAAGCTCTAGTAGAGTATTTTGAGAGCCAGCTAGATGAAGTCGAAAAATCCTTTGGTGCCAAGTTTCCTCATAGATCTCATATTATAAGCTCTGCTATCAAGGCTCATCGTAATGGTGAGTACTTCTTATCCATCCCTGTTTTTCTCGCTCAAACAGACGGAATATGTAAAGAAGTAGTTGATCAATATCTGTTTATGAAAAAGGACAGGAAGCCTCGTACGGCAATATATGTTGAGCAAGTCGCAGCAGATACTTATAAAGCCGCACTACTGAGTCCGTTGGCAGCAAGTACCCCAATAAGTGCATCTGAGCATGAGCGAGAAGAAGGCTTTAATCTGCTCAATAGGCATATGGTATTACATGGAGAGTCCCTAGATTACGGAAACAAAGTAAATAGCCTCAAGGCTATATCGTTAATAAACTATGTATCGCAGGCATTGGAAACAGATGCAGACTACCCCTAACAAGGCCGTAAACTCGGACGCATTTTTCGTTCGCTGCGCTCACTACAAATGCGCCGGTTACGGCTGGCGTTGTTGCCGGACGCTTCGCGCCGGCAACAACGGCCCGCGGATACCATCCGCTTGTTGCTCGGCGAGAAGAGCCTCACAACAAGCGGATCAAGCGGATGTCCACTGGTCCAAGTAAACTTGCCCCCGCGGCCACCGCTCATCCGCGGGCCGTTAAATTCAAGGAACAATTATGAGCAGAAAATCAAAACGTAGAAGAGGTACAAAATCCAAAAGAGTACCTCAAAAACCCGTCTGCTATAATAATGCTGAAAAGGTCAAGCTTACAGGAATACAATTTAACATTGAGCTTTATAGCTCTGTTCCAGGCGAAGAAAACATAAGTCCAAAAGAAGAAAAATTAAGAAAACTTCTACGAATCGGCAATGGATTTACTACTATTCTTCAGATGCTTTGGAAGTATGTCAATAGCATTGGATTGTTAGCCGAAACTACGTCCGTTACAAGTTTAGGAACGTTAACTGTCTTGCTAGATGAAATCAATCAAATAGCTAAAAACAGGAATGATAATCCCATCGCAGAGCTTGAGATTGAAATGCATGGTGTCGATGAGACAAACGAAGAGAAAAAACATCAACAAAAAGTAAAAATATACGACAATAGCCACCTGCAGAAAATAATACAATTTAAACAACATAACCAAGCCGCTCTTTCAATACTGCATGAATCTTCAATACAGCAACTTGTTAATGCATGGGAGAAATTGATCGCCGATATTGTTTGCTGGTATTACGAAAACAATCCAGAAAAGATTTCAGACAAACACCATTTGTCGTACAATAAAATACTACAATTTTCAAATCTTGAAGAAGTGAAAAAATCAGTCATAGACGCTGAAATAAAAAATTATTTGAGCCTTACAACCAACGAACAAATAAAATTTTTAAATGATACGTTTGGAATAAATTTTCAATCAACCTACAAAGAAACAGACCTGCTAAATGAATTAATATTAACTAGACATCTATTTGTTCATTGCGGAGGCATAGCAACAGCCGAATATGTTAATAAATTAGCAAAATTAAAATCAACCATTTTGCAAAAATGTGAAGTTGGGAAAAAAGTTACATTAAATCCATCATACATAATATCTTCATGGGGGAAAATTTATGTCGCAGGAACAGAGCTAATTCATTTAATTGCTAAAAAGATAGCTCCTGAACACCATGAATTATATAACAACTTTATCAACAATTCTGCGTTTCAAAATATACAAAAAAATCAACTAGACTCTGCTATTAAAATTCTTGAATATGCTGTAAGCACTTATATAGAAGCCACGAAAACTCTGTGGATAATTAAATTAAATTTGGCACAGGCATATAAATGGAACAATGAGGAAGACAAATGCAATGATATTCTTTATAGTAGTGAATGGGATGTAGCGAATTCTGTATTTGATTTGTGTGTGTCATCTTTACGGGATGAGGCCGAAAAATTTTCATGCCTACTCAAAGAAGTAGCTTCAAAAAAACAACTAAGCATAACTGAACTATACGAATGGCCAATTTTTCAAACTATGCGCGATCACGAAAATTTTGAGGAATGGATCGAAGACGCATTTGGATATAAACTAAATAAATACAGAGAACTCTTCGAACAAAAGGTTCTTGATTGCAATCCTGACATAACAGCTAAAAAACTAGCAGACTACATTCAAGAAAAAAACAATAAAATTTAATTTAACAAGTCATTCCACCTGACCTCCGGTCGCTGCGCTCCCTACAGCAGGTGAATTCAGCGTTGTGCAAGAACTGTTGAACAAAAAGAACAAGGGACTGTATATCCCATGACAAACAAAACAAACAAATATTCAGCTCCGCAGCAAGCACTTGGCTATATGTATCAGCCACGGTACGCACTTCACCGTATTTTGACGCTACCGGAAGATACAACGTGTTTGCTCGAAGCAGATGATGATATAGACTATAATGATCCAAAAGAGGGAAAGCTGTTGGCGTCCCTCAAACACAAAGCTCCTGGCGATAAACTCACTGATCTCTCACCTGATTTTTGGAAATCTGTTCGCATTTGGGCGTCTTTCGCTGTAGCCAACCCGAAGACTATTTCCAACACATCCTTTTTTCTGATTACCACAGGTGAAATCCAAATAGGATCTTTCCTTTCCAATTTCATTACAGGAAATGATGAGCGGAAACCACCCAATGAGCTTACAGAAACGGCCATGGATGTCATTAGTAAGTCGGATGCGAAGCTCCTGAAATCGATTCATGCTCAGCTTACCAGTATGGATGCGAGGCTATTAGAAGAGCTTTTCTCAAAGATTACAATCTTCGATTGCCAAGAGAGAATCGACGATATTCCTGCAAAAATAATGGCACTAATGAGGGCCGTGCGACCTCAACACCGAAAACCAGTTTTCGAACGCCTTGAAGGCTGGTGGAACGACCAATGCGTCAATTTAATGACAGGAAAGCGCTCCGAGCCACTCGTGGGTAGCGAAGTGAGTGAAATGCTAGCCCATATTTCCGAGCAATTTAGGGATGATAACCTCCCGTTAGATTTCTTCGATGCTGAACCGGAGGAGGGGGTCGACCCTGAGCGCGACAACAGAATCTTTGTACATCAACTCAGAGAAATTGGACTGAAGTCTGACCGAATTCGCCGCGCTATCCTAGATTATTACCGTGCCTACGAACAGCGATCATCATGGGCCAGAGAAAATATCACGATTACTGGTGAGGTTGAAAGGTACGATGATCGCTTAGTAAATGAGTGGCAAAGACTCAGAGAAGTTGTGTGCGAAGAATTCGAGAACGAGAGTCCCGAGGAAAGCCTGCGCCAAGCTGGCCGAAAAATCTATACAGACCTCTCCTCTGGATTGAATCCGAACCTTAGAATCAGACCACAGGTCACAGAGTCATACGTGACAGTTGGTAGCTACCATATTTTGGCCAACGAGCCAACCCCTCGCGTCTACTGGCATCCCCAATTTCTCAATCGAATACAGAACATATTGGAGGAGGTGAAGTAATGAAGGCGTGGAATAATCGGCCGCGCGAATTGCGCAATCTATTCAATCCGGCATTTCTTGGAGTGATCATGCTAAGGGCGATTCATGAATATGGGAATGAAGACGGCAAGCCGATGCCTTTCTCGCTGTGCTTGCTGATTCCCGCTTTATCTTTGCATAAAGACACACGAGACATATTGAAAAGCGGGATACGGACGTATTTGGTGAAGGTCGTCGAAAACAATCCGAAAATTCTCGTTGAACTACCGGATAGGCTCAGAGGACTCTTTCCCTACACGATGGATGCACTCGGTTATCTCCTCGCGCAAGGCTCAATCGTGATTCACGAGAATGGACACATTACAGCGATTGAGGGTTCCGTCCAAAAGACCATCTCAGGAACTCAAGAAACCAAAGACTGTCAAAAAGTTGCACGGTCTTTAGGGCGCAAATTTGCTCAAATCTCAGACAGAGTTACGGTCTACACAACGTTAGGAATTCGCCCATGAAAATCAGAGAGATTCTACTTTACAGTCACGAAGGTGAGTTGCGGCACCTATCGTTCAATCTTCAAGGGCTCAATATAATCACGGGGCGATCATCGACCGGAAAATCTGCTATCTCGGAAATAGTCGAATATTGTATGGGTAGAAGCACGTTTCAGGTGCCTGAAGGAACAATTCGAGACAAGGTCAGCTGGTACGGAGTCATATTTCAATTCACAGGCGAGCAAGTACTCATTGCAAAACCGTCCCCAGCCTCGAACGCTTCAAGTTGTTCCCGAGCGATGATCCGCAGAGGTGGAGACATCGAAGTGCCAGAGTTTGGTGACCTCCTGTGCAACGCAGATGATGGTGCTGTGGTATCGCTCCTATCCGAGATGCTTGGTATTCCCGAGAATCAGACTGCCGTCGCTACAGAGCACAGCCGATCAAGTTTCAGCGCAAACGTTAAGCACACGTTCTATTATCTATTTCAGAAGCAAGGGCTAATCGCAAATAAGGATCTTCTTTTCTATCGGCAGAATGAGCCTCACATGCCGCAGACGATAAAGGACACATTCCCAATACTTATGGGGATTGCACCTGACAATTCATACGAAAAGGAAACGAAACTGCGAACAGCTCGCAGGGACCTAAAGCTACTCCAGAAAAAACTTTCGGATGCCCGGGTATTTTCTGATCAATTGAATATTCGTGCGGTTGCATTACTCTCTGAAGCACAGCAAGTCGGCATAGTCTCGACGGGAGCAATGCCCGACACAACTGAATCAATACTTTCGGAGTTGCGGGCTGTCGAAAATTGGAAGCCTGCCCCGGTTCCTGACGAAGACGTTGCCCGCATTTCCTCAATCGAAGATGAGATTGATCAGCTCAGAAAGCTTCGTCGTTCCTTAGAAGAGAATCTAAAAGCCACTATTCAGTTTACCAAAAGAGAAAATGGATTTACAGATGAAGCGAGTGAACAGAAGAGCCGATTAGAGTCAATAAAAGCACTCCCTCGGAATCGACAAACTGGAGAATGGCAGTGGCCTTTCAGCGAACCGAATCTAGGAATGCAGACATCAATTGCTGAAGCCATCCTGGGCGAGCTGAAATCATTGGAAAACGAGCTCAAAACGGTAACGGGTGAGCGACCCAAAATGGAGAAACTGATCCGGGAGCTGACCGAAGAAAGAGATCGAATAAGTGAGAAATATCGAGCAAAGCATGAAGAGCTAGCGGCAGCAATCGCCGCAAACGAAAAGATCGCGCAGATGGGTAATCGAAATGCTGCGGCGGCGAGAACAGTCGGTCGAGTCAGCCTCTTCCTTGAAACCTACACTCCAGAAAACGATTTTAGGGAGCTAGAGGAGCGCATTGAGAATAAGACCAAACAAGTTAAACTGCTCAAAGATGACATAGGAGCAGATAACAGCCAGGAAAGGCTGATATCTATTCTGAACATCATCTCAAATCGGATGAGAACCTATTCAGAATACTTGGATGCTGAATTCTCCGACCGCCCCTTGCGACTCGACCTAAGTCGCCTTACTGTGGTGATTGACCGCAATGAGCGTCCTATTTTCATGAATAATACCGGGGGAGGTTCAAACCACCTCGCATACCACCTCGCGGCATTACTTTCCATTCATCATTACTCGTTTACGCACAGCCGCCCGATTCCATCATTTTTGATGTTAGATCAACCGACTCAGGTCTACTTCCCATCAGAAGAGCGTTACAAAGCATCTTCCGGTTCTGTGGAAGATACTGAGAGAGATTCTGATCTCGAAAAAGTCCGTCGCCTTTTCGAAATGCTCCACCGGTTTTGCACGGAAGAATGCAAGGGATTCCAAATCATTGTATCCGAACACGCAAACATGCGGGATAAATGGTTTCAGGAGTCTCTTGTTGAGGAACCTTGGACTAAGCCTCCTGCCCTTATTCCTGATAATTGGACATGATTCAGAATCAGGAAGTTTTTGTACCTTCAAACCGCCAAACCTTGTAGAACCAATGATAGATGCACAACAAGACAAATCCAGCGTACGCGGTAAACCGCGCCGCTGATTTGCACGTTATGCAGGAGAAGAATTTTATCGGGGTCGGACCAAGATAACCCGTTTTATCGGGGTCGGACCAAGATAACATCTCAAAATTGTTATCAATAACCGTTCAAAAGCGGCCATTTTCGGCCTTAAAACCACGTTTTTGACCCCAAAATCATCCATCTAAGGTAATAAATTTTCTGGCTCCCATCATGCCAAGAGCGCACCGATATTTTCTTCCCAACCATGTCTGGCACATCACTCACAGGTGCCACAAAAAGGAATTCCTGCTCAAATTTGCAAGGGATCGGGACAACTGGATCAAATGGCTTTTTGAAGCCAAAAAACGATTCGGGCTCGAGATTTTGAACTATGTGGTCACCTCGAATCATATCCATTTACTTGTCTATGGCGATGAACAACGAGACGTGATTCCTCAATCCATGCAGCTTGTTGCCGGAAGAACCGGCCAAGCATACAACACTCGAAAAAA
>NZ_JBSPZA010000046.1:0-15630 GCF_053851535.1 Desulfoplanes sp. PS50
ATTGAAGCCTCGCACAGCTTTTATGGTGCCACTCACCTTTTTGATTTGATCGGACAAAAAACAGGCGTTACAAAGGATCTAAAATCGTGCTTTCCAAACACATATAAGCAAATTCTCTCCATAGCTTATTACCTAATCCTTGAAGACAAAAATCCCTTGAGTCGGTTTCCAAAGTGGGCTTTTACGCACAAGCATCCTTGTGAAAAAGTAATTACGTCTCAACGAAGCAGTGAACTGTTCGCATCTATTACTGACGATGCAAGGGAACGTTTTTTTAGACTCCAGGGAGCACGCCGTGCCAAAGATGAATTCTGGGCTTACGACACGACGTCAATTTCAAGCTATTCTAACAGCCTGAAGCAAGTTCGTTATGGAGTAAACAAAGATCATGATCCGTTGCCTCAGATTAACCTCGCCCTTCTATTTGGAGAACAATCAAATCTCCCTTTTTATTACCGTAAATTGCCGGGGAATATACATGATGTAAAAACTGTAATGAATTTGCTAGCGGACATGAAGACATTTGGTGTCAGTAAGGCAAATCTTGTTATGGATCGAGGTTTTTACAGTGAAAAAAATATCAATGCGCTTTACAAAAATCATTTAAAATTTTTGATTGCAACAAAAAAGAATCTTAAATTTGTAAATAATGAAATAGAAAAATTAAAAGATAATATTAGATCATGGTCTAGCTATAGCAGTGATTACGACCTCTATGCTAAGTCTTCTACAATCAAATGGAAATACTCTCAACAACGCCCGAACAAAGGGGATATCTTAAGTGGTGAGCGGAGGATGTATGTACATATTTATTATAATGCCGCTCAAGCTGTAGATGACGAGAGAAAATTTCACAAAATGTTGCGTACACTTCACGAGGAACTGGAAAGTGGCAAACGAAATTCGAACAATGAGAAGAAATATGAAAAGTATTTTACCATTAAGACCACTCCATTTCGTGGAACCCAAGTAATCGCAAAAGATGATGCTATCGAGAAAGCCAAACAAAACTACGGTTATTTTGTTCTTTTGAGCAATGCTGTGAAAGATCCAATTAAAGCAATTGAAATCTATAGGAATAAAGATCTTGTTGAGAAGGCCTTTTGTGATCTAAAGGATCGTTTGGGATTCAATCGCCCTGCTGTTTCTTCAGATATGAGTCTTGATGGAAAATTGTTTGTAGAGTTTATTGCACTAATATACTTATCTTATATAAAAAAACAAATGAAGAATGGTAAGCTTTTTCAAAAATACACGATGCAAAGCCTTTTAGACGAATTTGATGTCATCGAATGTTACGAACAACCGGGACGAGCTTTACGCGTCGGGGAGATGACCAAAAATCAAACCGACCTTTATAAGTATATGGGGGTTGAACCTCCATCCTCGTTATAAAAAACCGGGAATGCAGGCTACATCTTTACGAAATTTTTTGGCCAATTCACCATATACTTTGGTAGTAATTTCTTTACGATGCGTTTTTTTCCAAAGCATACTCTGACCAATTTTCTTTATTTGAGCATGAAGACCATATGGCAATATCGTTTTCATAGTTTCAAGAAAATATACGTTTTGAGCTAGATAGTTCAATGTCTTGATCCGAGGCTTTTTACTGGTATTAAGTCTTTTAAAATCGGGTTTAAAAGAAGTGTCTACCTCTAAAAAGTTTAATATCTCTTTGAAAATCTTTTCATTATTTTTTTGAAATGTTTCGAATAAAACAATTTTGACTTGCTGATGATCAAATCGTTTCAAAAATCTTCCGACCTGTCCGGCATAGTCGACCATGGACGTGTAGTATAACATCGATGGAAAATATGCCCTGGGTGGAATCTTTTTCCAGTTTGTTTTCCTATCGGCTTCAGCCGATAATGCATCCTCAAAATCACATAGGTTTTCGTATGTTTCGACAACCCAATGTGAATGAAGAGAATGAATAAAATGTATAGGATTTCGTAAAAAGATGAGTATCTTTGATTTTCTGTCATAATTATATATATTTTCAGCAGCGTTCTTCGACCATATATAAAAGGTTGATGACTCCCCTACTACTTCATATTTTTTATCCTGATTGAATATCGATAAATATTTGTTTTTTTCTCTATATTTGAAATAAAGTTTTTTTCCATGAAATTGATCACTTTCTGCATGTAAATCAGTACAAAAATAATATGGT
Source organism: Desulfoplanes sp. PS50 (assembly GCF_053851535.1). Classification (NCBI taxonomy): domain Bacteria; kingdom Pseudomonadati; phylum Thermodesulfobacteriota; class Desulfovibrionia; order Desulfovibrionales; family Desulfoplanaceae; genus Desulfoplanes; species Desulfoplanes sp. PS50. Next base: position 2,177 of record NZ_JBSPZA010000046.1, read on the forward strand.
TCTTTGACCCTTGACATAGTGATCTGCGGATGCTGGCTGAGAAATTCATGCAGGGATGTCGTGCCCGACTTTGGTTCGCCAACCACAAAGAAATTTGGTTTATTCATCATTTTTTCTGCTCTTTATAATCCGTGCGGGAACTCCAACAGCAATGCTGTAAGGTGGAATGTCTTTTGTTACAACAGCCCCGGCACCAATGACACTTCCCTTGCCGATTCGTACACCCGGCATGACATTCACATTTGCAGCCAGCCAGACATTGTCTTCAATAACGATTCTTTTCTTGACGGATCCCTGCTTTCGTATTGGAATCGTTAGATCCTTGTAATTATGCGTCCCACTTATGATAACGACATGAGGGCCTATCATGCAGTCATTCCCAATAATCACGTTTCCAATTCCATTGATGTAGCTTCCCCGACTGACATGGACGTGTTTTTTTATCAGAATACTTCCTCCTTGTGCAGCGAGTGTCGATCTATGAGCGATAAAAGAATTCTTTTTAATGTCTATGCTTCCAGTATTCGTTCCGCTTCCAATCCAACAACTTTCACCAATAAATACATTCCCCCCCAATCGTATCCGACTAGGAATTTCAAAACGTACACCTCCCTCGATCAAGCAACCGGAACGAATTTTTTTGAATACAAGAGCATAAACGATTGGTCGCAAATACGTTCCTAGGATGGTGGGAAAATTTTTAAATATAAAAAAAATAAATCCCTGAACCATAAATACACTGATTTTTTTACTTCCGCACACATGTTGCGCATAAAGATAAATTTTTTCCAAAAAACTTTTTTTGGGAATCCCTTCCCCTGTATCACTTCCATAGGCCTTTGAAACTTCCATTGATCATTTCCTTTTTTAGCAGGTTGTTATTATTTCCGCGAACCGATCCCATGAAAATCGCTTTGCAACCTTTTTAGCTTCATTGTGCATGACCGTCAGTTTCACCGGATCCAACGATTCAAGCACAGCACTTGAAAGTCCTTGGGGATCCCCGGGATTCACGAGTCTTCCGTTGATTCCATCTTCTATGATTTCACCGATACTCCCCACGCTACTTGCAATGACAGGCTTGCCAAATCCATACGCCAATTGACTCACACCGCTTCCTGAAGCACTCAAATACGGCTGGATGACCAAATCTGCCTGGTGAAAATAGGTACCCAATTGTTCATTCGGAATATATTCATCGATTATTGTAATATTTTTTTTGATCCCCAATTCTTCGATTTTTTGTAAATACTCCAGTTTGTCCTTCCAAAATTCTCCGACAATTTTGAGCTGAACATTTTTGGATTTTAAAATCTTGGGAAGAGCCTCAAGAAGAACATTCAACCCCTTATACCTTCTTACAAAACCGAAAAATAAAAGTTCATATTTTTTTTTGTCTTTGCAATGATTCACTTTTTTATTTGTACATAAATCTTCATATGTAGGATGAAATCCTGTAATTATTTTTTCGTCTTCATATTTACTACAAAGAATTTTCTTGATTTTTCTTGTCTCTTCGTTAGATTGTGTTATCAATACATCTCCGTTTCTTAGAACATATTTGTTTATACACTCCTTGACCCTATTACCTTCATGATCAGTCACATTGTGGCATAAGATTATTATTTTAGAATTGGTCTTTTTCTTCACTTTTTTAGCCAGATATACTGTCTGGGGAGCCCAAAAGATAACCCACCATGGAAAAACAACTCGATCGGGCCTGAAACGAACAATGGCATTTGAAGCCCGATACCATGAATATGGATTCATCGAATCGATAAGATATTCAACGGAATCTGTATGCAATGTATTCTTGCTTGGGTCACGATCTGTTTTTCCAGGAAAAATAATTTTTGGATATTGTCGTGTATAGGAAATAAATTGTACTTCATGTTTTTTTCGCATTGTATTACATAATAAAGTGGTATGTTGTGCTATTCCACCACGAAATGGATATGTTGGACCTACAATCGAAATTCTCATCGAGTCCTCTTTTCACAGAGGTAGTCGAACTCGATCCTGCGTACACGCAGTAACGTTTCCTCGATCAATCTTCTATTGAATGATATCACATCACCAATGAGACCCAATACCAGTATTTGAAATCCAACAATAAAAAGAATTGACGCCAGAATAAGGGATTGAATATGTCCACTTCCCGTACCTGAAATATAATAGTAAAGGAATCTCAAAGAAGGAATCATACCCGTAATGATAAAAAGCATCCCTATTAGAAAAAAGACTCTCAAAGGTTGATACATGGTATACATTCTAACCATGGTATTAATTTGCATGGATACAAATTTGAAAACACTTTTCACAAGCCGTGATTCTCGCGTTTTACCGTTTGTTCCTATAGGAACACTTGTTACTGCCAAACCTTTCTTTCCCGCTTGAATGATGGATTCAACAGTATATGAATACCCGGTTACAATATTCATTTTCATGGCTGCTTTGCGACTGATGGCGCGAAATCCACTCACGGCATCCCTGATATCCGTACCTGACAAAAAACGAACGACACTGCTGCCAACCCGCTGCAATCCTTTTTTACTCCTACTGAAATGCGCAATGGAATCCGTCTGCCTGTCGCCAACCACCAGCTCGGCTTCCCCCCTGAGAATAGGTGCAGGATGTCCTCTCCCTTGTACTGGTTGTCTCCATCTGTATTGACGATGATGTCAGCACCCAGCCGTAAACATGCATCCAGGGCGGTTACATAGGTATAGGCCAGCCCTTTATTGCAGATATTGCTCACAATGTGAGTGACCCCGAGTTTTTTGGCCACTTCCACCGTCTTGTCAGTGCTTCCGTCGTCGACAATGAGTATCTCAACGCTATCAACCCCTTCGATTTTTGAAGGAATATCCTTGATTGTCTGGGGGAGGGTAGTTTCCTCGTTAAAGCAGGGTATTTGAACGATTACTTTCATGGAATTTGCCAGGTCAGGGTTGTGGTTTCATTCTCGTTGCATTGACTTAACAATATCCATGCCACTGATTCATGTTCCCCAAGCTCTCTAGCTTTTTCATAACTATTTAAAATAAAGAGTATATTTTTCAACATCTCAACGTTTTCTCATCCTCTTTTTTAAGATTGGTCCTGAAGCAGCTATTTTTTTCTCGACATCCCCTGCTGAGCGATCTAGGAATCCCCCTGCTGGCTGGTTGGTTACCTTTCCGTGAGACATTCATTGCATGTACTCAACATCTCAACGCCTTGCCCGCCGGCATACCCAAATGTCGAATGTTTCAAAGGTCTTTATGTACACATTATCCCTGAAACACTCGGTACGTACTCAATGAAAATTTTACAGATCAATACAGAAAGGACCTGGAGGGGCGGTGAAAAACAAACGTTTCTTACAGCCCTTGGAATGATCCGCTCGGGTCACCAGGTCGAAATCCTTTGCCGCAAAGATCATCCACTCGCCCACAAAGCCAAAAAACAACATATCCCTTGTCACGAGATTCATGGTTCGGTTCAGGCCATGTGGTATCTGGCACTGCACGGGGCATCGTTTGACATTCTCCATGCCCAAACAGCCAAAGCACAGAGTGTTGCAGTCCTGACCAGACCCTTTCACAAGACTCCAACCGTCTATACCCGGCGCGTTGATTTCAGGCCTCGCGGGTTTCCTGCCACATTCAAGTTCATGCATACAGACAAGGTGGTGGCCATCTCTCAGGCTATTGCCCGGGTACTCGATGATTTCGGCGTATCCACCGATATTGTCATCCCCAGTGCCATTGCATTGAATGCCCCGCTCCCCGATCCCCCAGCTGACATCCGCGACCAGATTCTAGGCCCCAAACGATCAGGCAAAAAAATTATTCTGACGATTGCTGCACTGGTTCCGCACAAGGACCCGCACACCATGGTCGAAGCGATCAGCTACCTGCACCGTATGGAACCGAACACGATGTTTTTTCATTGTGGTTCCGGCCATCTCGAAACCGAAATCCACGCTCTGATCCAAAAGAAGGGAATGGCTGATTACTATAAATTACTTGGCTTTGTTGATAACGCTGAAGGTCTTTTGCCTCTGGCCGATGTCTTTGTGATGAGTTCTCAGGAGGAAGGCCTTGGAAGCACCGTGCTGGAAGCCTTTCGCCATAAAATCCCGGTTGCCTCCACAGATGCGGGAGGACTCAGAGAAATTGTTCCCGATCATGGGCTTGTCTCTTCGGTTCACGATGCTCACATGCTGGCCTCGAACATCCACCGGCTCCTCACCGATCAGAGCAAGGCTCAGTCATTGGCAGACACGGCCTTTGAATACGTCCACGCCCATCATTCCTGTGAAACCATGACCTCCAGGTATCTCGCCCTGTTTGAATCCATGCGTCGAAAATAAAAAGGTCCGCATCCTCCTTACCGGGAGATGCGGACCTTTTGAAATGGTTTCGATATTCCGAAATACTATCTGTAGTTTTACATCATGATTGTCGATGGTTGCATGATGTTTTGGTCATCAGGACAGATTTGCTTGCTACCGGATGCCCTCTTGCCTTACCTGGCGACCCTTCCTTTTTTCGTATGCGTTTGATCACTCCTGCACGAACGGTGTCCCCTGACTTCTGAGATCCTCCTGAAGTATAGCCCGCAACCGCTTGCTTACCGGTCCCGGACGAACATCGTGAATGGGTTTGCCGTTATAGCGGACAACACTCAAGGCATCAATGGATGTACCGAGCAGAATGACCTCTCGTGCCACCCGGATGTCGTCCTCGCTGATGGGGCGTGTTGTATAATCATGTTCGCGACCGATCAGTTCCAGGGCCCTCAACATGGTCGTTCCAACCAGGGCGTAGTTCATTTCAGGAACGATCAGCTGCCCGTTCTGGTCAACGATGATGATGTTTTCAGCAGCCCCTTCGGCCAGAAAATGATCCGGACCAAAACAAAGGGGATAGGCACAACCCTTGAGAATGGCCTCCCGTTTCATAAGTACGTTATTGAGATAGTTGACACTCTTGATACGCACCAACTCCTTGGGTCTGGCAGGAAGACTCGACCGGCATGCCTGGACGCCCTTTTCCCATAGTTGTTCGGAAAGGGCGGGAAATCGACGAGCAATGACATACAGTGTCGAATGTTCGCATTCCCTGAAATCAAGCGAGAATCCCCCCAATCCACGTCCTATGAAAATGGAAACAATCCCGTTTTGCACCCCGGCGGCCCGGGCCACGTCCAGGACAATGCCTCGGATAGTATCCCAGGGGGCGGGAGCGTTTATGAAAATGGTTTCCGATGAATTGCGCAATCTCTGGAGATGGGCATCGAGTTGGTACAACTTGCCGTCAATGAACTTGAGGGTCTCGAAAACCCCATCTCCCCGGTGCACCAGATGGTCGTCCAGGGGAATGAGCATCAACCGGGGATTGGTGACTACGCCCCGGAGGCGGTGGTCGTAAAAGGCCAGAAAATTTTTCTCGCCCGGACGCTCCAGGGCCAGAATCCTTTCCATGTATTGATATTCGTCTATCTGCTGCATCTTGTTTCTCCAGATCACACGGCAACGTTTGTAACTTCAACACATTCAATCTTCCGGAATCACCTCGATCATCCGATCTTCTGTTCCAGAAGAGACGCTCCGATACGAACGGCATTGGAGGCCTTGTTCCGAATATTGTCCCCGACGATCCACAGGTTGAGCCCATGCTCAACAGAAGGATCTTGTCGGATACGCCCCACAAAAACATCCTCATGCCCAGAAACGACCAAGGGCATGGGATACATCTGTTCACCCGGGTTGTCGAAAACACTGACTCCGCGGGCCTGACTCAGAATGGCCCGAGCCGTGTGCGGGGTACTCTCCTGCACCGTTTCGATATTCACGGACAAACCATGCCCAAAAAGAACCGGCACCAGACAGGCCGTGACGGTTATCTGCAGGGACTTGTCTCCCAGAATACTCCTGGTTTCCCTGACAATGGTCTTCTCCTCTGAGGTGTACTCATCTTCATCTATGGATCCCACTTGCGGCAGACAATTACATGCTATCTGGTACGGAAATGTCCCACTTGTTGCTTCCTGATAATTGAGCAGATGACGCAACTGGGTTTCCAGTTCTTCAATCCCGGACCGGCCCTGTTCCGATACGGCCTGATAGGTGGAAACCACCACCCGCTTTATGGTGAAGGCATCGTGGAGGGGTTTGATGATCGTTGCAAGCTGCAACGAAGCAGCCCCGGGACAGGTCACGACCCCCATACTTTCGGCCATGCGTCCCTCATTGACACCAGATGCGATGACACCTCCTCCGGATGCATCACTCCCACTGGTCATCGAACAATCGACAACAAGACAATCCGCCTTTGCCGCTGCGGGAATCCACTCATTGGAAACCTTCCTGTCACCCGCAAAAAAGACCAGATCGACATTCCTGAAACCGGCCTCGCTCAAGTACTCGATGGGAACATCTTCGCCATGGAAGGTCAGATCCACATTTTCCTCATCGCTCTCGACAAAGGCCACAACACGCGCACAAGGGAATTCCCCTTCTTCGAGAATGGCTACAATCTCCTTGGCCACAATCTCCGAGCCACCGGTGAGAGCCACGATATATTCGACGTCCTTCATTCATTCTCCAGTAAAAACATTAAGTTAAAAAAACGAGAGGTTATCGTTTCGTAGTCGTTTCCAAGAGCCCACTCTCGCTGCGCACGATCTCCAAACAGGTTTCCGCCTTGTTCAGCGTATACAAATGAACCCCGGGGGCCCCGCTTTCAATCAATCCCTTGACCTGGTTCTTGGCATAGCCCAGACCCAGCCCACGCACCGCAGCATCTCCATATCGTTCATAGACGACCTCGAGATCATGGAGATATTCTTCGGGAATGGCGGCTCCACAAAACCCGAGCATCCGTTTTACACCCGCGAGACTGGCAACCGGAAGCACTCCGGGAATAATGGGCTTGGTAATGCCGATGGACCGGGCCTTGTCGACAAAATCAAAATACAGACTGTTGTCGAAAAAAAGCTGGGTGACAACAAAATCAGCCCCAGCATCCAGCTTATCCTTGAGAAAACCAAGATCACGGTCCGGACTGATGGCCTCGGGATGGGTTTCCGGATAGCCGGCAACGCCGATACAAAAATGGGGATATTCCTTGCGAATGAACCTGACCAGATCGACCGCATGGGAAAATTCGCTGTCAGAGGCATTGAAATGTTTTTCCCCTCGTGGAGGATCTCCCCGAAGCGCCAAAACGTTTTCAACCCCACCAGCGGTCAGTCCATCCAGAAAACGCCGCAACCGCGCTTCCGAAGCCCCCACACAGGTAAAATGGGCCAGGGGTTCGAGACCATACTCCTGCTTGAGACGGGTGGCTATCTCCAGGGTATTGGTCTGACTGGTCCCCCCTGCCCCGTAGGTCACGGAAACGAACAAGGGATGCGTGGCCTTGAGATCTCTGACCACATCGAAAAATCCTGGCCAGGAAACCCGTTCCTTGGGGGGAAAAAATTCCAGAGAGACAAAGGGTTTGTTATCTTGCAACAACTCACTGATTTTCAAAATATCTCCTTATATATCGGCGCAGGATCCCTGTTTGGATCTGTTCCAACGATCCACGATCCTGCAAATCACGATGCGATCCATCTTGTTGCATCTTTCGAAATCGATTCTTTTGTATTGGTAAGAAAATTCATCAGATCGTTTCTCCGATCTTGAAGATAGGCAGGTACATGCTCACGACCAATCCCCCAACAACCACTCCGAGAAAAACGATCATCAAGGGCTCGATCAAGGCGGTCAGGGACTCCACAGCGACATCGACTTCGTCGTCATAAAAATCAGCGATCTTCTCCAGCATGGAGTCCAAGGCCCCTGTGGATTCGCCGATGGAGATCATGTGAATGACCATGGGGGGAAACACCCCCGTGGCGTCCAGGGGATCGGCAAGATTCTGGCCCTCGGCAATGCTCTTGGCCGCCTCCATGACCCCCCGCTCGACCGTCTTGTTTCCCGATGTCTTGGCCACGATATCAAGGGCAGAAAGAATGGGCACACCGCTTGAAATCATCGTGCTCATGGTCCTGCTGAACCTGGCAACAGCCACTTTTCGAAGCAGGGGCCCGAAAACAGGCAAAAAAAGCACCCAGCGATCCACAAGGATCTTGCCCTTTTCCCATTTGTAAAACATCTTCAGGGCCACAAACAACGCAATGATGCAGCCCACAAGTACAAGGAAATTTCCCTGCACGAACCGACTCATGTTGATGACAATCTGGGTGGGCAGGGGAAGTGCCCCTCCAAAATCCTTGAACATGGTCTCAAAGGTCGGGATGACAAAAATGAGGATGATGGCCACTACGGCGACAGCTACCGTAACCACGACACCGGGATAGATCATGGCCCCCTTGACCTTGGCCTTGAGTTTGGCTGCCTTTTCTATGTATTCGGAAAGTCGGGTCAAAACGATATCCAGAATACCTCCGATTTCGCCCGCATTGACCATGTTCACATATAGGGTATCGAAGATATCGGGAAATTTCCGCATGGCGTCAAACAGGGTACTTCCCCCTTCAATGGAATTGCGAATGGAGTACAGGGTTCTTCGCAATTTTCCATTTTCAGTCTGCTCGCACATGACCTGCAGCGACTGAAGGATGGGGACTCCGGAATTGATCATGGTTGCGAACTGACGGCTGAAAACTACCATGTCCCGTGCCTTGACCCCTTCTTCGAGAAACGTCCCCTCCAGAAGATCCTTGGGCCGAGGCTTGACCTTGATATCGGTAAAACCTTTGCGCTGCAATGCTGCCTGGGCCACTTCCAGTGAAGAGACGTCCAGATCCCCCTTGACCCTTTTCCCGCTTCGATTTTTGGCCTTGTAGATAAAAATGGGCATGGTTCACACTCCTTTTACTTCCGCGACTCTCACCACGAACAAACGATTCGGATACACCCGGATTCCGGTCCAACTCGTCAAAAAACCTTGACCTTCACGCAAGCGGCAGCGGGGAATCCTTGCAGATTTCGTGCACTAGACGGTCACCCGCATGACCTCCTGGACCGAGGTAATACCATGCTTCAATTTGTATAATGCACTGTCGCGAAGGGTCATCATTCCCTGCTCAATGGCAAGATTCCGGATTTCCAGAACGCTTCTCCCCTCAAGGACCAATTCCTGCATTTCAGAAGTCATTTCAAGGACCTCGTACACGCCGCAGCGTCCCTTATATCCGGATTCATTGCATTCAGAACACCCCACGGGTTCGTAAATGGTAGCATCGACCATGTCGTCGTCGGACATGCCCAGCCGGGAGAGCATTTCCCGATCCGGCTCTATCTCGCGACGACAAAAGGGACATATCTTGCGCACCAAACGCTGGGCAACAATGACATTGACCGACGATGCCACCAGGAAACCATCCACCCCCATGTTGAGCAATCGGGTCAATGTGCTGGGCGCATCATTGGTGTGCAAGGTCGAAAGTACCAAATGACCGGTCAAGGCGGCCTTGATGGCGATCTCTGCGGTTTCCACGTCCCGGATTTCACCGACCAGAATGATATCGGGATCCTGACGCAAAAAGGACCGCAAGGCCGCTGCAAAGGTCAGTCCGACATCCTCCTTGACCAGAACCTGATTCACGCCGGGCAGACTGAACTCGACCGGGTCTTCGGCCGTGGAGATATTGACCCCTTCTTCATTGAGTTCAGAGATGATCGAGTAGAGTGTGGTCGTCTTACCCGAGCCTGTAGGTCCGGTTACCAGGACCATTCCATAGGGCCTGTGCACGGTCTTGCTCAATGTCGCCAGGGATCGCTCCTCGAATCCCAGCTGCGAAAGATCGACCTTGAGCGCGGATTTGTCCAAAAGTCGCATGACCACTTTCTCTCCAAAAAGCGTCGGCAAAATGGAGACACGAAATTCCATCTCCTTGCCCCCGGGAGTTCTGACCTTGATACGTCCGTCCTGGGGGATACGCCGTTCGGCAATATTGAGATGGGCCATGATCTTGAGTCTGGAAATCATGGCATTCTTGAGACGGACTGGCGGACGCATGGTCTCATGCAAAAGTCCATCGATCCGCAAACGGACCCTGAAATTTTTCTCATAGGGCTCGATATGGATATCCGAGGCCTTTTTCTTGATAGCGTCCATGATGATCAGATTGACCATCTTGACCACGGGTGCCTGGGTAGCGGCCTCGAGGGTTGAGGTATCATCGCTCTCCTCACTCTCACCCGTCTCGAAATCAATGCCCTCACCTTCCATATCGGACAGGGCATCCTGGATATTGCCGAAATCCTCGGGCTCATCGTCATGTTTGAGCTGGCTGATACACTTGGTGATCGATCCCGGTGACGCCACATGAACGACAGGATCAAGGCCGGTCATGAAGCGGATATCGTCCACAGCGAGGATATCATCGGGTTCTGAAATGGCCAGAAAAAGCTTTTTTCCCTTGATAAAAAACGGAGCAGCGCTGTATTTTTCCAACAAGTCTCTGGACACAAGCCGCAATACGGTCTCCGGGATCAACATCCGGGCCGGATCCACGGCCGGAATTCCCAACCGCTGGGCCAGAAATTCCGTATACTGGGCATCACTGACGATCCCGCCCTTATAGGCTGCATGCAGGAAATCCAGTCGCCGTTTTTTGCGCAGACTTTCGACGGTATTGACCTGTTCCTGAGTCAGATTTGCCCACTCGATAAGTGCCTGGACCTGATTCGATTGCATGAGTCGTCACCCGTTGCGTGAAGTGTTCTCAAAATCATCCACAGCCCTTTCATGCAGCAAGTGAGAGGCTCACTGCATGAAAAAAGACTGTCAAAAAGGGTTTTGTCGTTCAAATCCCCATCAACCGGCCAAGACTGTGGACAATCTCGATATCGGCGGAGAGAAATTGTTTTTCAAGGGCCTCCTGCGGTGTCAACCAGGCGAGGGTCTGCCCCTCGCGGGGTTCAGGGATCCCTTGAAATTCGGTCACGATAAAAAAGTATAACCAGACGTGAAAATTGTCGCCATAGGACTTTCTGCGTTCCTGCCAGAGCTTGTGCCTGGTCGGTCTGATATTCAATTCCTCGACAAACTCACGGACAAGGGCCTCGTCGAGGGTCTCGCCGGATTCGACCTTGCCCCCGGGAAATTCCCATAACCCCCCGAATCGGACTCCCGGCGGACGCCTGGCCGCCAGAAAACGGGAACCATGTACTGCAATTCCGGCAACTACGGGCGTATAGGTATTAGAAGTATTCATTCCTGCTCGACGAATCGAACTTCCCTGCCACTGTTCGATTTTTAGCAACGTGCTGTGGCTGAAACAGGACCGAGCCGTGAAACCGTGTCCATCCCTCCGGCAGATCACCCTTCATGCTCGAGGAGATCCCGTTGCTCCTCGATTTCCTGAATTTCCTTTTCAAGGTAGGCGAGTTCGGACATCAACCGGTCCCCTGCATCTCGGACGTTGGCAAATTCCATATTCAACCCCTGCACCTTTTGCCCATCGGCATAGATGGACGGATCCGCCAATGTCATTTCCAGACGCTCCTGATCCTCGATATTTTTCTCGAGTTCACCCTCGAGTTCAGCGTACTTTTTTTTCAAGGGCCGGAGCAGGGCATAGGCCTGATTACGCTGCTCCGCCTGCAGTCGTTTCAGTCGTTTTTGCTCCTTGCGATTGGCCTTGGCGATATCCAGCCCTGAATGTTCCTGCTCTGCATTCGTTTTCTGTCCCAAGGAGCGCTGATACTCCTGGAAACCACCCTGATGGACAACAATACCGCAATTTTTGAGCTCCCAGACCTCTTGAGCCACCCTTTCCAAAAGATAGCGATCGTGAGCCACAAACAATATCGTGCCTGGAAAATCCTGCAGAGCCTGGACCAGGGCCTCACGGCTCTCCAGATCCAGATGGTTTGTCGGCTCATCGAGAACAAAAAAATTGGCCTTGCTCAAAAAGAGGGAGGCCAGGACCAGACGGTTTTTTTCCCCGCCGGAAAGATCCGCAACAAGGGAATCCCAAAAACCTTCTCCGAGCAGGAAACGGCCCAAAACGGACTTGAGTTCTTCTTCGGTCGTTGTGGGATCGGCCATGCGACGGATTTCTGTAAGCACCGCATTGTCGCCGCAGAGCATATCGGCCTGATGCTGACTGAAATACCCTACTTTGATCAGATTTCCCAGAGAAACATCCCCGCTGTTCGCTGCGAGTTCCCCGATAACTATTTTGATAAGTGTCGACTTACCCTGACCATTGGGACCGGCCAAGGCGATTTTCTGGCCCCTGTAGAGATGAAATGTCACGTCATCAAGAATCCGAGGATGCCCTGGATAGGCAAAACTCAGCTTGTTGACGCTCAAGACCGTGCGGTTGCCGCGACTGGGAGCGGGCCAGCTGAAATTGAGGGTCTTGCCTCCCAGGGTTTCGGGCTGAATGTCGGAAAGCTGTTTTTTCAGTCGATCAACCTGTTTGAGTCGGCTTTGAGCCTGGACCGCCTTGGTCGCCTTGTAGCGGAATCGGGCTATGAACGATTCTTTTTTGGCAATTTCCGTTTCCAATACCTCGGCCTTGTGCTTGACCGTCTGAAGATACTCCTGGTGCCAGGCCAGAAAAGCGGTCAGGTTACCCGGCCTGACAACCGGTTTTCCACCTCCCAGAAAAAGGATCTTGTTGGCGATACGGTCCAGAAAAACACGGTCATGGGCCACAAAGATCAGCACCCCCTCATAATGGAGCAGATAGTCTTCAAGCCAGGCAACCGCCTCGAGATCGAGGTGATTGGTGGGTTCATCCAGCAAGAGGATGTCCGCTCCGGCCAAAAGTACCCGGGCCAGCTTGGCTCGTTCCCGCCATCCGCCGCTCAGCCGTTGAAGCGGCTTGTCAAACTGATCCTGGACAAACCCGAGTCCCTGGAGAATAGCCTGGGCCTTGTGCTCGGGATTGTAGCCGCACAATGTCTCCAACTCATGCTGCTTCGCTGCCAGTCTCTCAAGGGCCGCTTTGTCCTCGGTCTTGATCGCTGCATGCCATTCTTCCCAGAAAGTGCCCCATGAAGGAAGAACTCCCAAAACAAACCCCTCAAGAGACATTTCAAGTTCCAAAGGGGTCAGTTCCTGGGCCACATACCCGAGACGAGCGCCCGAGGGTATGGAAATCCTGCCGGAATCAGCCTTGATTTCACCGGCAATAATTTTGATGAGTGTGGATTTTCCACTGCCGTTGGAACCGACCAGGGCCAATCGATCACCGCCCCGGATCTCCAGGTTGAGATGGTCGAACAAGTCGGTGCCGGAATACGCTTTCGTGATAGATTCGAGAATGATACGCAACATGATCAGTCAATAAACCCGTTATCCAGAATATTGGCTCCTCGCTGTTTCGTGTGGGTAGGGGGTTGAGATCTGGGAAGCCACCGAGTAGGAAAAGCAGCTATGAAAGACTTAGATCTCTTCCAGAAAGCACTTGGTTTGACTCCGCCTTGGGAGGTACTT
>NZ_JBSPZA010000047.1:0-14761 GCF_053851535.1 Desulfoplanes sp. PS50
GAAGCGATAAACGATCTGGTCCGGTATGAAAGATCTGCCTGGGCGGCATGAAAATTCCATCGACTCACGGAGGCACGTATCTCATCCAGGACCAGGGTTATATCTTTTTTTGTCAGACCCGCACGGACCCCAAGCTGCATGACCTCTTCCCGGCCGGGATGTCTGCCTTCTCCAAGCACGGTCATGGAATGTTCTCCTCCCGGTCCGGGAGCATAGGTCAGATCATAACCAGGCGCGAGATTCCATTCACCATCATCGTTCATGATAAAGGAAAAGTTTTTTACATGATCGTCACGGTTGTGGGCCAGAATGTTGAAAAGCATCATCCTGAATCCGGCAAGCAGATCCTGTCTGTTTCTGGTCAACACATTGATAATTTTGAAAAAATTTTCATAATCGCTGCAGGGAATTCTGAAATTGGCCTGAATGAGATTGCCAAAGGTGTGCACATGGAAACGATGGTTTTTCTTTCTGTCAAAGCGTTTGACTCCGAAGAAAGATTGACCGTCAACGGTCTCAAAAAGTCGTGTTTCAGGCATGCGTACGCCTGCCTCCCGGGCCATCAGTGAATAGGCATATTCAAGGGGACCACTGTCCTTGAAATCATTTAAAGCAGCAAATTTGACTATCCAGTGCTCAAAGCCGGCCGGAAGATCCGTTTCCCCTGAAATCAGAATATCCCCATTCACCCCGACCAGCACCTTGGGCCGAGCACCTGCGGGACTTCCTCCTGCCCGCATGAGACGAGGCAGAACGGTGTTTGTTTTTCCGGTAAGAACCTGCCTGGACTCTTCAGCGAGGCCTTGCAGGTCAAAAGGAACATCATCTTTTATGATGGGAGCAGCAGGCTGATAGGTCAAGGCTCCCATGGTGTCATTTCCCAGAAAAGCGAGCCTATCAAGGACGGAAATCCGAGCAGGATCAATTCCTTTTTTTCTGAAAAAACGATCCATGAGCAAGAGCCCCCATCCATCCGGCAGGGAGTCATCAAAAAGGCCGAATATCGGGCCGAATGCACGATCCGTATGCTCATGCAGTCCCGGCTCAGGAGGAAGTTTGAAAGGAGAAAGCCAGAGCGGTTTATGCAGAAAGTCGGGGTCGTATTCAAAAAAAAGGCAGGAGCCTTTTTCAGCGAGCTGACCGACCGTTTGCACATCGTCTGGCCCACGATGTAAAAAAACATTCAATGTTTTCAAACAGACCCCCGCTTGGGCCCTGTGCGGTCCAGGCGCTGAAGTTCTTTGATGGAGTTCGCCCTGGGAGGCTTTAAAATCTTGTTCATTTCATCGAGCCTGCCCAGAGTAAAGACCAGTTTTAAAAAGCCTGACATGGAAATTTTGCCGGTCTGTTCAAACCGCTTTAAACTCCCCTCGCTCACGCCGGAGCGCTGAGCCAATGTTTTCTGTTTCCATTTTTTGGCCAAACGTAGTTCCCTGAGCCGCCGGGCCAGCTCGACAGCAACTTCTTCGGGAGTGATCAGAGTAAATGGTTGCATATAATAAGAGCTAAAATAAGATCTGTAAAAGGTTAATACGCATTTAACAGATCATTATTTAGCTCTTATTGATATAAAAGGCAAGAAAGGAGGAAAGGATGCAGCAGACAGGAGACCTTGTTTCTTAACAGCCCGCATCCCCCTGGACTTGAGGCAGATATGAACGGCAGCTTGGTCTCCCCCTGTGTCAGGGAAGACGTCGCCCACCCTGAAATTTTTCTCGGTGGGCTTTTTTAGTGTTTTTTGTAACTTGCAACTTGCAACCGCAGGATCAGCAACCGGTTAGCTGGAGTGCCCCGAAATGCGCTGATTGTGGATTTAATAAATGCGTATTTCGCTTAATTCGCACTACAGAACGGGGATTTTCCACTCTTTTTTCTAAACGTCCTTCCTTTCCCGCCCCTCTCGGATAAGATCAACAATTTCCTCTGCGGATACGGTTGCATTAATTGTTGGAACGTCTAAAGGGGAAGCAGAAATCTTTGTAGGAGTCAGAGCAAATGTCTGCCCGTCTTTTCTTCGAATAAAAACCTTTCCACTATGTTCGGCTTGCTTGAGGACTGCGGCCAACTTTTGTCTGGCTTCGGAATATGTGTATACTTGCATTTTATAACTCCACCTTAAAAGCCCCAGGGTCGCACAACTCTGGAAAATAAAACTGCACCGCATGTGTCGGTAGCCCTATCGTCAGCGGAGCTTTCTGGTTTTCAGTTTCCAGTAAGCCTTCATTGAGGAGGCTTTTTACGACGTCACGCGCCTTGCGGTCCGAGGAATTGATCAAATCATGCACTTCGCCCTTGATGAGTTTACCATGGACGAAGATGTGGGTGAGAATCTTGACAGCCTCTTTGGGGAGCGGTTTTTTGCCGGCCATGTATCCCTGGGTTCGTAGGGAACAAAATAATGTAATATTTCGAGTCGTGGCATCCAGGGTCAATAGATCGTCCATGAATCGGGCTTGATCGAGAGCTGTTTCCAGAAAAAATTTGCAGAACTGGTGAAGACCGCGTTCGGAAAGGTTGCCTCGTCCGTCGTAGTCGCCCTGGCGTGGTACATCTGCGGCTGAAAGGAAATTTTTGTAGTCATTCTCGGCTCGGGCCAGTCCCCGACTCAAGGTCCACAGGCCATAGCCCTCCAATCCGGCGCACTTGAGATACATGTCAGAGAAGAGGCGTGCAACACGTCCATTGCCTTCGAAAAATGGATGTATCCACAGCAGGCGATGGTGCGCGGCTGCTGCATATACAAGACTGACAATCCCCTGCACGTTTGTCTGAGAGTATACGTTTTGAAAACGTTGCAGGAGCGCGGGAAGGCTTTTCCAGTCTGGTGGAACGTGCTGACCCACGCGGACCAGATCATCGCGCAACTGGCCTGGAATCGTCACAATCTCACGTACTCCATGTCTGTCCCGCTGGATCAGAAATTCTTCAGGCACACCATCAAACAATAGCTTGTGCGCATGGCAGAGAAATTCGGAGGAGGTGATGTCTCCTTTTCCGGCCAAGTATTCCTCCACAGCCGACTGGGCGAAAATGTTCTGTTTGTGCAGCAATTGGAGCTTGCGCGTCGTATGGTTATCGGAAAGCCTCTCCAAGCTCGACTCGATATCCAGCAGCGTCGTACGGATGCCCTCGATGAGGTTCGAGTAATAGCTGTTGACGTTGCGCAGAAGTTTGACGATACGCTTGGCGGTTATGGGATGGACTCTGCCGGCTATCTTTGCCGAAGCCTTGTAGACCTCCAGCGAAAGAGCTTCAAGATCAGCTCGTTGTGCCGGGATCATTGGTTCCATTTGAGAGATATGTGTCATGATATTTTCCGAAATAATTGCCGAAATAATTGTATTGATATCTATCTTGTTTGAATCAATATTATCTCATTTTATGCACGAGTCAACATGTATGAATTTCCGAAATAATTTCGGAAAAAATATTTTCTGAGCTAAGAAAAAAGTAACTATTCAGGTACATTTCTCAAGAATCAGAATTACGAATGTAAGAAATTTAAGAGATTTAAGAAATTACAAGCGGTTAGCGACCAGGTCCTCAATTTCTAAAATTTCTGAAATCCTTAAATCTCTGAAATTTACGGGCTGTCACTCAAATCTAACGATATATTCCAGCCTGTTGCTGATCCTGCTACAAACTTGTGTACTCGGAGTTAAGCCACTATCCTGACAATCAAACAGGAGGAGTGGATGAGCAGCACACGTAGAATTTATGATCCGGAATTCAAGCGTAATGCGGTAATGCTAGCTGAGGATCCGGACCGGCGAGTCAGCGATGTTGCCAAAAGGTTGACCATAGAGCGACCATCCTGAACGATCAGGGACTTGAATCGATCACCCCGGAAATAGCCTTTTCTGCCATGTTTCTTGTTCTAATACCGCGTGAGCTCCTGCTTGATATCCTTGATAAATTTGGCCAGCAAGATCAAAAAACCTGTTCCCTTGTCCTGTCCTCTGTGGCTTGCATATTTTCGCCAGCAAGTATACATAAAATGTACTTACTGGAGAAAATATGCAAAACAAACTGGTTGACGTTCCCGACTCGTTGTGGCTGCGGCATCACTTTGCCCATCATGCCAATCCCAAGGTCAAGATAGCCCGTCTTGTCCGCCAAGGCGAATTGATTCGTCTGAAAAGAGGGTTGTATGTTCGCGCCCAATGTGCGGATGATCCGGTAACACGGTGCAGGGCTGCCAACCGTATATACGGCCCTTCGTACGTCTCCTTTGCCTGGGCGCTCAGGTGGTACGGTCTGATCCCCGAACATGCGGCGCACATCACTTCCGCCACTTTGGGCAAGGGCCGAAAAAAGAGATACGACACACCCGCAGGATCGTTTTTTTATCAGGATATTCCCACGGCTGCATACCCCCATGGAATAACACTGCTGGGAGAAGTGCCGGGCCGTTTTCTCATGGCCTGCCCGGAAAAGGCCCTGTGCGATGAATTGTACCGCATAGCAGGAATACGTTCCATCAGGGGGATAGAGACTCTGCTTTTTGAAGACCTACGCCTGGACCTGGATGAGTTCAGGCAATTGGACCGGAAGGTTCTAAGAGACTTGAGCGCATATTATCGTGCATCAACCTTACAGGTCTTTGGAAAATTTCTCCAAAGGAGGTGTCATGCGTGAAGCCTGTGTTCAGCTGTTTGAGGAGTACCTGAAAAAAAATCAGGGCTCCGCGCACAGAGCATTGGCCGAGATCATCCAGGCCGTGGCTCTGCTTGGTCTGTCCCGTACGGATTTTTTCACCCATGCCGCGTTTTACGGCGGCACTGCCTTGAGATTTTTTTATAATCTGGACAGGTTTTCCGAAGATCTTGATTTTTCACTTCTGGCATCTGCGGAATCGTTTCAGCTTGCGCCGTATCTTGAAGCTCTGCAGCATGAAATGAAGGCATTCGGATTCAGTGTGGACATCGAGGATCGCCAAAAAAACGTGCATACGCCCATAGAATCAGCTTTTATCAAGGCCGATACCCGGATGCACATTATCAAGGCCGGGGCGCCCACAGCTATTGCCGAAAGAATTCACAGGAATGCGGTCTGCAAGGTCAAACTGGAAATCGATACCGATCCTCCACCCGGAGCAGAGTACGAAGTCAGGTATATAGACGATCCCGTGCCGTTTTCCGTGCGGGTCTTCACCGGGCCGGCCCTGTTTGCCGGCAAGATGGACGCTGTTTTGTACCGGGGGTGGAAAAACAGGATCAAAGGCAGAGACTGGTATGATTTTGCCTTTCTGGTGCGTAGAAAAGTGCCTCTTCTCCTCCCGCATCTGGATGCCAGGCTTCGGCAGAGAGGTGTTTATACCCATGAAAAACCGCTTTCAGCCGACCAGTGCAGGGAAATGATTGCCGCACGCATTGCATCCGTTGACTTTGGCCTGGCCCGGGCCGACGTTGAGCCCTTTATCCCGGATCCCCGTGACCTGGATATCTGGTCAAGGGAGTATTTTCAGCATGTTCTGGAGAAGATGGGTATGCTTTCACCAACAAAAACGTAAGAAAAATTCGCGTTTTTTCAAATCTACGAGTACAGGGCAAGCTCTTGCGTGATGGTGCTTAAGCCCAGATTTATGGCCTCGTAAGTGGCGTATCCGTTATATGGCAGGTTGTCACGAGTAAGGTACTAACACCTCAAACCGTCTCTGCCTCGACGGATGATAAGGCGACAACTTCCCTGACACAGGGGGCTGAAGCGCGGTGCTCCATAGCACAAACGAAGTGATGTCCCGCCCTGAAAGGTCAGGATGTCAAGCAAGCCTTCTTTGTCGAGACTGAAAAGAATGTCATAGTGTAGCAATTCCTTCTCGATCACCGGCCGCATATGGCCACGTCCAGACAGGATCATGGCTTTATCCACCAGCGCTGCAAAATGTGCCGGTTCAATCATCGGTAAGAACCTCCTCGTTCACCAGATGAGTATTGCGGCCAACTCGTTTCAAGTCCCGCCATGCGGCCATCGGGGTTGCCAGCCGCAGGGGTCGGCCGACATTTCGAATACTGGCAAGAATATTGGATGTGGGCCGTTTGGTATGGGTAAACTCAATGGTTCCCCAAGGGGTATGGTACACTCCTTTACGACCCGTTGTCATAACAGTAAGGCGGTCGACCGGAATTTGCGAGATGGCACCGTATTCAGAAAGCGCAGATTCCAGGCTGATGTAGTTGTATTCCCCACGGCGCAACGCCACGGCGATTCTTTCAACCGTGTGACTGTCCATGCTGCGCGCCAAGGCATACACGTAAACCCCCCGGCATGCACGTCGCAGCCAGCCATCCTTGACCAGTCGATTCACCGCCTCTTGAAGGGTTTTGGCACTGTCATCCGGGAAAAGCCTGGCGAGGTCATGGCGCGTAAACACATAACGCCCCGTCTCATCCCATGCGGTCAACACCTTGATTGCTGTTTGCTTGTCCATAACACCTCAAGTGAACACTAATGCTAATGATGTATAGTCTTTGTGTCCACTTACGTCAACTATTTTCAGATGATCAGTAAACAAAGGCCGTTCGGCATTGAATTCCCGGGTGTACTCAAATGCCTTGTCCCACGATTTAATGCCGGCATCTAAGCGTAGCAACGCCCACCGGGAATGGATCTTTACCAAGTCAGATTGCTTCGCACTCATCGGTCTGTTCCTCTCTGACTTGTCAAGTATAAATTCAAATTTTGGTGTGTTGTTTAGATATTTAGCAAAATCAATTAATTATAAAGGCCTGGCGGTTATGTTTTATAACCGCCAGGCCTTTTTTTTGTGAAAAGAGCCCGGACTCGGGCGAAAAAGATGGGCTTTGATAGCCTTGTCCAATTTGCCGACCAGTAGGGTGGACCCCAGGAGAAGATGTTAGTCCATGGTTGTCGAGCTGCCGGTTCGTTCTTTCCATCCGCACTGGCAGGAAGTCTGAGCTGAACAGGGAATATTGGTTAGGAAGATAGAAAGTTGAGCTTGGATTCAATGGTCTTTATTCGATTCTCTATGTTTTCGAATCGTGTTGCAATGGTATCATCAGCCAAGGGTTTCTCGGAGAGGGAGAGGTCGTCGTCGAAAAGCTCGTGGACAGAAACTTCAAGAGCTTCGGCAATTTTAGCCAATGTAGCCAATGTGCAACGTGAAATCTCGTCGTCCTTCCGTGCTTTTGAGATAGTAACATTGTTGACATTAGATAATTTTTCCAATGTCTTAATAGTCATTTTTCGTGCTTTCATAAGTTTTTCGAGATTGCTTTTCATAAAAACCTACTAAAGTTAAAAAAATATGAATAAAGTAGTTGACAAGTTTGTATGAGTTTACTATACACATACTTACTGAATGCGTAATAATATAATTATTTAAAAATTATTAAAGAGGGGGTTAAAGATGTTAAAAGCACTGTCACAGTTTGATGCGAACCTCGAAGAGATTCGTGGAATGTTGGTAAACATTGCGGTAGCCTTGGATCGAATTCCTTCTGAAAGTGACGCAAAGACTCTTAATGAAGGAATTGAAAAGGCATTTTTTGATATATCTAATGTTTGTGAGCTGTTAGACGCACGAAGAATCATTTTTTCGCATGAACTAAATAATGGCTAGGGGAAAAGACTTATGAATAATATATTTAATAATAGTTTATTAAATAGGCAAAGTCAAAGCCCATACGTTGGTAATCTGGCCATGGCTCTTTCTCGAGCGCAAGGGACCATGGGTCTTGCCAGGAAGGGGGCGGTCAATGCGAAATATGGCTCAACATATGCGGATCTTGGAACCTGCATTGATATGTGTCGCAAGCATCTTTCAGACAATGGCTTGGCTTTAATCCAAACTATTCAGACTGACAATCATGGGAATCTGCATCTTTTCACGCGTCTGATTCACGGGACAAGCGGCGAATGGATTGAAAGCGATTATCCCATTGTCTGTCCACTCGAAAATCACCATGCGGTTGGCTCTGCACTCACATATGCCCGGAGATATTCGCTGTGTGCACTAGTGGGGATAGCGGCTGAGGATGATGATGCCAATGAAGCGGTGAAGACATATATTAATAAGGAGGTAGAAGAAAATGATGTAACACAGACAAGAAATGGAGAAGGTACGGCTACGGCAACTGATAAACAAATTACGACAATGACACAAATGGCTGAGGAACGAAAAGTTAGCCTGGAAAGTATCATATTGGAAACTTTTAAAGGATCAGTTCTCGCCATTGAGAATCTGACAAGGGTACAGGCGTCAAAAATAATCACATTGCTGAGTCAGCATTCAAATACGAATGTCGTACAAAAAGCAGTCTAGTTTATCTATTTGTGGATAAATTTTTAACAAAGGATAGAAATGAAAAATTTTGAAATCATCATTAACCGTGGCAATGGACGTTATGCTGAATACAACAATAACCTTGATGCATTCAAATTTAGAATGCATCAAGAAACAAGTTCTATTAGTAAGGAAAAAATGTTGAAAATCGACAATATGGATTTAAAAGAACTCATGGAGTACATCAATGGCAATGCCGATAAAATTTATCGTACACTGATTATGAAAGAAAATGATAGAAAGTACGATTATCCGTGTATAGAATTGATGGAACAAATGCATACTGTTGAAGAAAAATATATGGCATGTCGTTTTTTCTACTTGATCGATCTTGCAAAAGATCGCATTCCTGGACTGAATATGATTGCCAATGCTTTTTTTACTCGTTATCGAGAATGTTAAAATATTATATGATTATATTTAATAATTGTAACTAGATAAAATGAGGTATTCATGAAAAGAAAAAAACGTATTTCTCCAGAGGTAAGATACGACGCCGTCATGGACCTGATTCGCAATAAAGACACGTTGAAAAATGTCGCCAGGCGCAACAACATGTCGATATCGACATTGTGGAATTACTATGCGGATGTAGATGCCGCCATCAAAAAGGTGGTCGGAATAGATATTTCAAATTCACCACAGCAGGCTGTTCCGTCCAAGGCGCCCCAAGAAGCAAAGGCGGGCCATGAAGGGACCGCAAAGCACGTCGAATCCATGTCACCCGGGGAAGCGAACGAGCTGGTCATTCGCATCAAGATCCTGACCAGTTGATCCGGATCGGATGAAAGGGAAATGACGCGAAAATCCGTGGGACACGATAGGATGTCTCACGGATTTTTTTGGGAAATTTTCTTGTTTTTTTATGGCAGGTTGTCACGAGTAAGGTGCTAAACTCGCTATGTCCCTTTGTTCGCTCTTATGTCGTCTGGGTAAAGGATTCATTTGGAGGTTACAAGTTCCGAAGGTCAGTAAAAAAACCCACCGAGAAAAATTCCAGGGTGGGCGGAGTTGTCTCCAGGCACACGTGCAATGTCGCTGCCGATTAGGTCAGAGATAAAGACCGGCCTGCGGGTTAATTGTCCGTGGCAGAAATAAGATATCCTTCAAACTCTTCCATGCTTGCACAATTAAAGGCACGCTCGAAAAGCTTGTCCAGTGATGCTTGGGAGTAAATGGACGTTATCCTGTTAGCCATCAAGGGGTTTACAGTGCCAAACTTCATCATCAATGTTTTCAAGAGCATCTGCTGGGCATTCTCGATTTTACCTTTCTCGATGCCTTTTTCCTCTCCAGCCATCATCCATTTTTCAGTCCACTGGGTCACACGTTCTGCCAGCATAGTATCGACCTCCTGCAGATCATCTACTTCAGGTATGGGTTCGTCAGGTACCACCCGAGCCAGAAGTACCCGGCGGATCCAGACCGTGAATGCCCGGCGCAAGGAAAGATATTCACGCCCTTTAAGTCTTTCAATAAGTCCTTTGACCGCAACATTGCAACTCTTCAGGGCCTTCCGCTAAAATGCTTTTGCAAGCAAGGTATTTTGCCTCATTCAGGGACTAATCTGGCAACATAACTCAACTCGCTACTCCCTTAGCTCTATCACCCCGATTGAGTGAGGCACGAAACGTTAATACCTCAGAGACAGAGCGCAACTTGACTGCACATAACATATGCGCATAATGAATAAGGAATGAGGATACCCGGATAATCCAGGAGGACATATGCCCGTTATATTGTTTGAAGAAAAAGCCCCCAAAAAGGCATCCAATCTGAGCGTCAATTGCGACCTGTTACGGCAGGCAAAGAACTTGAACATCAACCTTTCAGCTACCCTTGAGCAAGCCCTGATCGAAATGATCCGGGAAAAAAGGCAGGAACAATGGAAACTGGACAACAAGGATTCCATTGATGCCTATAACGAATATGTCGAACAGCATGGTGTATTCAGTAAAAAAAGCAGGTGCTTCTGATGGCTCAATGTTCAGTCTATGAAAATATCAACCAGGAAACCCGGGAAACGATGCCCTATCTCGTGGATGTGCAGAACGATTTTCTGCAGGATCTTCAGACCCGCGTCGTGATTCCCCTGTCTCCCTCACCCCCCCTGCTCGAGAAGCCTATCGATTCGTTGACCCCCACCGTTGCAATCAACGGCTCACCCTATATCGTTCTAACGCCGCAAATGGCCGGGATTCACATTTCGGATATGGGCCCGTTTGTGTGTGATCTTTCGGCATTCAGAGATCGATTCATCCGTGCCCTTGATTTTCTTTTCACTGGTTTTTGATGCGCAGGAAATGCGTCAAAAGATGGCATCAAGAACCCCCTGTGCCAGGGAAATTGTCGCCCACCCTGGAATTTTTTTTCGGCAGGCTTTTTTAAACTGGCAGAAAAAGACTTGTCAGGACAACGTCAGGACATTAATGGTAAGAGTAAACAACAAACAGGAGCCAGTCATGTCTGCCTTACGACTTCCAAAAAATGAACGGATTGATGTTCGAACCAGCAGTTCCGTTAAAATACTTTTACAAGAAGCTGCCCGCGTAACTCATAAAAATGTCAGCGAATTTTTGCTGGATGTCGGGATCGCCGCCGCTAATCAGGCTCTTGCTGATCGAAGGCTTTTTTCTCTGGACGACACCCAGTGGGCAGCATTCGAAAAGGCGCTGGATCGTCCTGTTCAAGATAAGCCTCGTCTGAGAGAACTGCTTTCCACACCAGGTCTGCTCGAATGCAAATAGCATACGAGCCTGTACGAAAACTCTCGGCCACCGATACTGTGAGTGCCTTTGATTGCGGACAGGCCGCACTTAATCTGTTTTTACAACGGTATGCCTTGGTAAACCAGAAGGCAAACAGTGCTCAAACCTATGTGTGCTGCTGTAAAGATATTGTGGTTGGGTATTATAGCTTGGCCGTTGGAAGTGTTGTTTATGAAGCCACGCCCCAGCGAGTTGTGAAAGGACTCGCTCGTCATCCTGTTCCGGTAATGATTTTGGCTCGTTTGGCCGTGGATACTGATCATCAGAAATTGGGACTTGGAAGAGCTTTGCTGAAAGATGCCTTGCTTCGAACAGCTCAAGCTGCAGATATTGCGGGAATTCGAGCCCTGCTGGTACATGCCAAGGATGAATCCGCACGGAACTGGTATGTTTCTTGGGATTTTGACCCCAGCCCGACAGATCCATATCACCTTTTTTTGCTGATTAACGACCTCAAAAGATTACTGGGCAACGGTTAGGGGCTTGGGGGCTGAGACTTCGCAAGCAGGGCTGGAAACATTTCAAATAGTTCGACCAAACCGCCCGGTGCCTCCTTTTCCTGACACAGGGAGCAACCCGACAAAGGCATTAGATATCAGACCTCGTTCATTCCCCGCCAGCTTTGCATAAGTTCTGCTACGGCTCGCAGGCTCGCCAAGCATTCACTTTAGCTCTGCATAAGATCTGCTACGGCTCGCAGGCTCGCCAAGCATTCACTTTAGCTCTGCATAAGGTCTGCTACGGCTCGCAGGCTCGCCAAGCATTCACTTTCCCCGCCTCCCGCCTCCGTTTCTCCCGCCTCCGTTTCTCCTGCCTCCCGTCTCCCGCCTCCGTTTCTCCCGCCTCCGTTTCTCCTGCCTCCCGTCTCCCGCCTCCGTTTCTCCCGCCTCCGTTCCTCCTGCCTCCCGTCTCCCGCCTCCGTTTCTCCCGCCTCCGTTTCTCCCGCCTCCGTTTCTCCTGCCTCCGTTTCTCCCGCCTCCGTTTCTCCTGCCTCCCGTCTCCCGCCTCCGTTTCTCCCGCCTCCGTTTCTCCCGTCTTTCACCTAACCACCTAAAACCTAACACCTAAAACCTAAAACAGCCTTACCCCTTTCCCCTTAATCCTTAACCCTTCATCCCTAAACCCAGGCATCAAAGGAACGCACTTGCGGGCTCTTCAACCTTGCAGATTGTCCACAAGATGGATGATTTGCAAGGTTGAAGAGCCCGTTTCTTAACTGTGAGCGATACGAGCCGGACAGAATGCGTTTGCTCATTCCGACTGGTCAAGGACCAGGGAAGCCAGCTCGTAAAGACTTATGACTTCGACCTTGTTGTTGAGCGGATAGCGATCCTTTCCAGGGTAGACCACGAACGATCTGTCCGGCCGCACGTCCTCCCAGGCAGAGTAGAATCCGCGTTCAAGGCTGGGGGTGAGGCTGTTTTTCATTTCAATGGCCCAGCGTTCCGCGCTGGGGAACTGGAGGATCAGATCGATTTCCGCGCCGGCTGAGGTCCGGTAGAAGGTCGCACTGGTTCGCGGTGGGGATATGGACAGAAGGTTTTCAATGACCAGACCTTCCCAGCTGGCACCGATGACGGGATGGCCGGCCAGGTCATTGTACGTTTCGATCCCTAAGAGGGCGTGGAGCAGGCCGGTATCCCGCACATAGACCTTGGGTGCCTTGACCAGGCGTTTTTTGGTATTGGCATGAAAGGGAGTCAGTCGCCGCACAAGAAGCAGATCCACGAGCAGATCGATGTACCTGGTTACTGTCTGAGCGCTGACAGCCAGATTGCCTGCCAAACGGGAGGCATTGAGCAGGGAGCCCTGACCATGGGCCAGCATGGTCCAGAGTCGTCGCAACGTTTCCGCAGGCAGACGGGGACCGTACAATGAAACGTCCCGCTCCAGATAGGTCCGGATAAAATCCTGCCGCAAGGCCAAACTGTCGCCATCGTCTGGTGCCAGATAACTGTCCGGGAATCCACCTCGCACCCAGAGTTGTATCAAATCCTTGTTGTCATGGACGACCTCCAGGACATCGAATGGTCCCATGTCCACATAGGCGATGCGCCCGGCCAGACTTTCGCCGCTTTGCCGGAGAAGATCGATGGATGCTGAGCCAAGAAGCAGAAAGCGGCCATATCTTTTTCCCTGTCGTCTTCCTTGGTCGATGATACCTCGCAGAACAGGAAACAGATCAGGAACACGGTGGATTTCGTCGAGAATGACCAGTTCGTCTTCGTACTGAGCAAGAAAAAGGGCCGGTTCATTGAGTTTCTGCCTGTCAGCCGGATTTTCGAGATCAAGATACAGACAGGATCGTTGCTCCTTGATAAGAAAGGCAAGGGTCGTCTTGCCCACCTGCCTGGGACCGATGAGCGCAACTGCGGCCTGTCGTGTCAGGGCCGATTCAACAAAAGGAAGGATGCGTCGATTAATCATCCTTGCAATTTATCCAATCAATGGATGATTTGCAAGTTTTTGGCTTTAAACTCTTGGTGGTCCCTTTAACTTCCGACAATCTCTGCATTTTCCTAAAACTTACAACCTAACACCCAATGCGGACTAGCCGCAGTTTTAGGGTGTAAGTTCAATCGGTTATACAATTTTTTTGTTTTTTATGGCAGACTTTCACGAGTAAGGTACTCAAATCGTTGTTATCGTGCGCAGCACCGGCTGTTTTTCCCTGGCGACTGTCCGGCAGGGAAAAGAACTCTGTCAGAGCCGTTGTCCGCGCCCGTCGAGTGAGCCTGCGAACGGGCGTCTAATGCCCTTGTGCCAACCAGCTCTGCATAAGGTCTGCTACGGCTCGCAGGCTCGCCAAGCATTCACTTTAGCTCTGCATAAGGTCTGCTACGGCTCGCAGGCTCGCCAAGCATTCACTTTTCCCGTCTCCCGCCTCCGTTTCTCCCGCCTCCGTTTCTCCCGCCTCCGTTTCTCCTGCCCTTCACCTAACCACCTAATCACCTAAAACCTAACACCGCCTTTCGCCTTTCCCCTTCCCCTTTCCCAAAATCAAAAAAACCCGTTGACGTCCACGTGCCCCCTGTGTACGCGTTCAATTCCTGAACTCATGAAAAGTCGGAAAAAAATGGACGATTCCACCTCCTATAACATTTACAAACTCATCCACGACAACCCCGAGATCTCCCAGCGGGAGCTGGCCCGAACTCTGGGGATCTCCCTGGGCAAGGCCAACTATTGCCTTCAGGGGCTGATCGGCAAGGGAATGATCAAGGCGAGCCGGTTTTGTAACAACAAAAACAAATCAATCTATCTCTACCTGCTGACCCCCAAGGGCATCGAGGACAAGGCCAGGGTAACCCTGCGCTACCTCAAGCGGCGGATGAAAGAGTATGACGAAATTCGGGAAGAAATCGCCCTGATCAAGGAAGAAATAGGCAGGGAAAAAGACAGGGCAAAACGGTTTTAGGTGTTAGGTTGTAAGTTTTAGGACTCGACAACCGTGAAGATAGCAAAGGGATGATCAAAACGGCTTCCGCTGAAAATCCACGCAGTGGTGACACTTTCCGGCCGGCGACAGTCCGGCGGACGGAATTTCAGTTGTCCGGGGTAGTTGTCCAATCTTTTGTCCGGTAGTGTCGAGTGAGCTTGCGAACGGGCGGTTAATTCGCCTTTTGCATTTTCCTGACACAGGGGGCAACACAACAAAGGCATTAACCGCCCGCTGCGGCTTTGCACA
>NZ_JBSPZA010000048.1:0-14745 GCF_053851535.1 Desulfoplanes sp. PS50
GGAGGACCCCATGGAGGTCGAACTGGGGGGATATAACGTGAGCCTGCGTCATGCCGAGGCCCGTCTGATCGAGGTGGATCCACGATGAAAACGGTGAAGCGCCTGATCGCCCTGGCCGGACAGCCCAATTGCGGGAAATCGACCGTATTCAACGGACTGACCGGTGCCAGCCAGCACGTGGCCAACTATCCCGGAGTGACCGTGGACAAGATGACCGGCTGGTTCAAGTACAAGGGCGTGAAAAACGAGGTCGTCGATCTCCCTGGAACCTACAGCCTGACCTCGTATTCCCCTGAAGAACGGGTGGCCAGGGATTTTATCCTCCACGAGAAACCGTCCGTGGTCGTCAATGTCATGGATGCATCCAACCTGAAACGGTGTCTCTATCTCTCGTTTCAGATCATGGAAATGGAGATTCCCATGATTCTGGAGCTGAACATGATGGACATGGTCGCCAAGCGGGGGATGCGCATCGACGGGGAAGCCCTGTACGAAAAACTCGGCGTACCGGTGATTCCCACGACCATGAAATCGGGAAAGGGCAAGCAGGAGCTGCTGGAGGCGATCGATCTGATTTCCCGGGAGCCGGAGATGCGACCCGTCTTCCGGGTCGACTACGGTTCCATGGAACCGATGCTGGAGGAGATCGTCGGAAAGTTGCGTGCGGAAACGACCCTGGAAGCGGACTACCCCTTGCGGTGGCTGGCCATCAAATTGATGGAAGGGGATGATGACGTGAAGGAACGTGTCCGGCACGCCCATTCCCTGGGGGACATCTTTTTGCAGGAGATCGTAGAAAAGCGCGCCCTGTTTGAAGCCCGGGAATCCATGGCCCCGGAGCTGCATATAGCCCATTGCCGGTATCGGGCCGCTGACGAGATCCATGCTGCCTCGGTCTCGTCGGATCTGAAACCCCGGGTGACCCTGACCGACCGCATCGACCGGATCGTCTGCCACAAGGTGCTGGGGCCGGTAACCCTCGTGGGAATCATCTGGCTGCTCTATTACCTGTCCATTGTCCAGGGTTACAATCTGACCAACTACACCTGGCCGTTTTTGGCCAAGGTCCGCAGTCTGACCGAGGCGATCACCCCGGACCCGGGATTCATCGACATCCCTCTGATTCGGTCCTTTTCCCTATGGTTCGTGGACAGTGTCAACGCCCTGCTCAACTACATACCCATCTTCTTCATCCTTTTCGGGTTGATCGCCGTCCTCGAGGACAGCGGCTATATGCCGCGGATGGCCTTTATCATGGATCGGATCCTGAACAAGTTCGGCCTGCACGGTCAGTCCACCCTGCCCATGGTCCTGGGCGGGATCTATGTGGGCGGATGCGCCGTGCCCGGGGTCATGGCCTGCAAGGGGATTCCGGACGAGCGGTCCCGGTTCGCGACCATCCTGATCATTCCCATGCTCAATTGTCTGGCCAAGGTTCCTTTGTATGTTCTGCTGATCAATATCTATTTTGCGGAACACAAGGCATTGGCCATGTTCTTCATCTCCACCATCAGTCTGCTTCTGGTCCTGCCCATTGCCAAGATCCTGACCATGACCGTGCTCAAGGACAAGGAGAGTGCCCCGTTCGTCATGGAGATGCCCCCGTATCATCTGCCTACTCTGCGCGGGGTACTTGGCCGCGCTGTAGAACGGGTCTGGCTGTTCATGAAGAAGATCACCACCATTGTCGCGGCCGTGGCCGTGGTCATCTTTGCCCTGCTCCAGTTTCCCGGGATCAGTCAGGAGCGGATGGACATGTATAACGCCAAAAAAGATACAGCCATTGCCGCGTTCTACAAGCAGATCGGCAATACCTCGTATGCGCAGGTGCTTCAGGGTGACGGGCTTGTCGCCATGCTCAATTACTGGGACGCGTACAAATCGGCTCGGATGAGCGCCGGTGGCGGGGAAGGGGCTGCAGCTGTGAACACGAAGTTCGAACAGAAAAATCCTGATTTTTTCCACATTGTTCGGAGGGACGGACCCGAGGGCAAAAAGGTCAATCGGGCGGCCAAGAAGCTGATTCGGGTACGTAAGACCCTGCTCATGGAAATGCGCAAGGAGCGGATCGACACCAGTTTTCTCGGTCGGATGGGCAAGAGTCTCGAACCGGTGACCCAGTGGGCCGGATTCAATTGGCGGGTCAATGTGGCCTTACTCAGTGCCCTGGCCGCCAAGGAGAGCAGCGTAGCCACCCTGGGTGCCCTCTACCAGCAGGAAGACGAGGGCGGTCAGACCCTGGAACAACGCATGTCCAGTCAGGAAGAGGGCTTTACCCCCCTGCATGCCCTGGCCCTGATGCTCTTTATGGTTCTTTATCCGCCCTGTCTGGCAACGGCGATTGCCGTGAAGCTCCAGACCGGGTCGGCCAAATGGATGGTCTTTGCCATGAGCTATCCCATGGTTCTCGGACTGGGCGTGGCCGTGCTCATTTTTTCCGGCGGGTCCCTGCTCGGACTGAGCGGTCTGCAGGCCATGATTGCTTTTTATGGTCTGGCCCTCATGTTCACCATCGGGATGGGATTTGTAAAACAGAACGCCCCGTCACCCGTGCCCGTGGCTGGGAAGTCCTGCGGCGTGACGGGTTAGAAAAAAGTGATCCCGGGAACCGGAATCGGCGGTTCCCGGATTGCCGATCAGTATATGACGTTCAACCATCAACTCTATAAGGAGAGTCAACATGTTCAAGAAGGTCGTTGTGATTGCCATGCTGTGTCTGTTTGTCGGCGGATTGGGCCAGGCCCTGGCCCATACCCCCCTGTGTTCCTGCTACGCCAATGGTGACGGAACCGCCACATGCGAGGGCGGGTTCTCCGACGGCTCCTCGGCCGCGGGCGTGGAGATGCGCGTGGAAAAACAGGATGGAGCCGTGCTCGAAAAAGGCAAGATGGATGCATTCAGCGAGTTCGTGTTCGATGTTCCCGCCGAGGCGTACAAGGTCGTTTTCGATGCCGGACCGGGACATGAGATTGTTGTCGAAGGCAAGGATATTGTTGAATAAAAAAGTACACAGTCCGCAGTACGCAGGAAAAACAGAATCCATCGTAGGGGCGAACCTTGTGTTCGCCCGAATCCCGAACGTGCCGAGATAGGATCATTCGGAGACAGGATCGCATAAAGGCGGGCGAGATAAGGCGCAAGAAGTACGCAGTCCGCAGGAAAAACAGAGTCCATCGTAGGGGCGAACCTTGTGTTCGCCCGAATCTGTGGCGTGAAGTCATTTTAAAATTAGAAAACTCTAACGAAGATGCGAACACGAAACAAAAAGGAGAGATTGCAATGAAAAAAATAATGCTCATGTTCGTGGGACTGATGATCTTTACCGCCAGCTCGGCGCTGGCCCATTTTCAGATGGTCTACACCCCGCAGTCCGCTCTGCAAAAGGGCGATACTGTGCCTTTCAAGGTGGTCTTCACCCATCCTTTCGAGGCTGGTCATACCATGGATATGGGGACTCCCGAGGGATTCGTGGTCGTGCACAAGGGCAAGAAAAAGGACATCGCAAACCTGCTTGAACCCATCACCTGGACCAGCCTGACCAATGCGGGCAAGGCCTATGAGTTTTCCTACAAGCTGAGGGGCATGGGCGACTGGGTGTTCGGTTTTTCCCCGGCTCCTTACTATGAAGGTTCCGAAGACGCCTACATCCAGCAGTTCACCAAGGTTATCGTCAATGTGGCCGGCGCCCCCACGGACTGGGAAACCATGCTCGATCTGCCTGCCGAGATCATGCCGCTGAACAAGCCCTATTCCATCTGGGCCGGCAGCACCTTCACCGGGGTCGTCATGGGCAACGGCAAACCGGTTCCCTATGCGGAAATCGAGGTGGAATATCTGAACCATGCGCCGGAAATGGACACGAACGCCTTTGCCAAAAAGGCCGATGTCGAAGCACCTCAGGACAGTTTTGTGACCATGGGCATCAAGGCCGACGCCAACGGCGAATTCACCTTCGGCATCCCCAAGGCCGGCTGGTGGGGATTCGCCGCTCTGGGTGCCGGACCCGAGACCTCTTTTAAGGGCAAGGATCTCTTCCAGGATGCTGTTATCTGGGTGCAGGCCAAGGAAATGAAATAAGGTGTTCGGGATGTTTGGGCGGAAACGCACCCGTCTACTGCGTTGCCGCGGCATTTTGAAATCCTCATGTACGTGGGGTACACTGCGGTTTCAAAATGCCTTGCGCCTTGTACCTGGGTACGTTTGCGCCCAAACACAGCGTTTGATCGTCATATCTAGGGGCGACCTTGTGGCCGCCCCGTTCTCGCTCCGTAGGGTCACGGCGTGCCGTGTCCTGTTTTCCTGAACTGGGGGGCGAAAAAAAACAAGCTGTACCGTGATCTGGGAATGACCACCTATCGTTTCCCGGCCACTATCACCAATTGCCAAGGAAAGGCACCGCCCTGGGGGCGGTGTCGCCTTACGGGCTCCGATACAAGGCGGAGCAAGTGGAGGCACGACAGGATGTCGCATATCGCGATGTCGGTCGTGCCTTTTTTTATCAACTGTTCAAGGAGGAATACAGAACGTGGAACGTTTGCAACGCAGGAAAATTCGATTTGTGTCCATGGCCCTGCTGATGGTCTTGGTAGGCGGATGTCTGCTGGTGGCCGCTCCGGCCATGGCCAAAAATGGTCACTGCACCAATGCCAAAGGGCCCACGCCTGTGGGAGCGATCAATTCGAGTAATGGCGGGGTGTATGAAAAAGGGGAGTTCGGGATTATCGGCAAATATACCTATTCAAAGGCCGACCAGCATTATCATGGAACGAGCGAGGTCGACTACGAACGCCTTAAACCCGGACAAAAGGGCAAGAAATGTACAAAACAGGTCTTGAACAAGTACCAGCTCACCTTACGTGCGGGAATTTTTGAAGATTTTGACGCCCGGCTGATTATTCCCTTCCTGGACAAGGAGCTCAAGCGGGAGTCGGCCAAGGCGGGTTTTACTGACGACAATTCAGGGATCGGTGACATCAAGCTCGTCGGCCGGTACCGGATCATGTCCCAGAAAAAAAAAGATCCC
This sequence comes from Desulfoplanes sp. PS50, assembly GCF_053851535.1. NCBI lineage: Bacteria > Pseudomonadati > Thermodesulfobacteriota > Desulfovibrionia > Desulfovibrionales > Desulfoplanaceae > Desulfoplanes > Desulfoplanes sp. PS50. Next base: position 5,024 of record NZ_JBSPZA010000048.1, read on the forward strand.
CTGAATCTGGCCATCGGTCTGGGGGTTGAAATGCCCACAGGTACCACGGATGAAGAGGACGATGCCGGAGCGTGCCCCGGCTACCTGCAGACCGGTTGGGGATCCTGGAATCCGATCTTCGAACTGGGTGCACACAAGGTCATGGGACGTCACTGGATGTCCACCTATTTCATATACAAGATGTCCACCGAGGGTGAGCGAGGAGATGACGACTTCGAGGGTCCCGATGTCTTCAAGTACAATGCCGCGTACATCTATGCCCTGACCAACTGGCTGGACATGGGCGTCGAGCTGGGCGGCGAGATCAAAAGCAAATGCAGATTGGCAGGAGAAACTCAGCAGAGCACCGGCGGTCACGTGGTCTTCGTCACTCCCCAAGTCCATTTCAAACTGTACAAGGGGATTCATTTCGATGTCGGTGTGCCCATCACCGTGTACCGTGATCTGAATGGAGAACAATTGACCGAGGACTACCGCGTGGTCACCAAACTGGCCATGAAGTTCTGATTCATTGCATAGTGAAATACATTTCAAAAGGAGCATTCTCATGAGTAATCAAAATACCGTAATCGTCGTCACACGGACCCATGCGGTCCGGAATCTTTGTCTGTTTTGCCTGGTCCTTTTGTTTGTCTGGTCGGGCAGCGTTCTGGCCGCTTGTTCCAAGACACCGCCGCCCAAAAAGGTCAAGGCTGTCGTCATTGGTGATCGGGTTATCGATATCGCCTACAATCTGGGCGTATTGCCCGAGGCCATGTCCGCCAGAATTTCCATCTGGCCCATGGGACCGATGATCAAGATGATTTCCCAGCCTCTCGGCTGCCCCAGATGCATTACCACCAAACGGAAAAACGCCGTGCCTGATGCCCTTGCAAAACGGGGGATCACCCGGATGGTTATCGAGAAAAGCGATCCGTATTGTCTGTATATGCCTGATGTTCGGCCCGAGAACGTTGTGCCGCTGCTCGAGGCCACGAATGCGAAGGTCGAATACGTTGATTTTTCCCGGGGCATCGAGTCGGCCATCAGCCAGACCGCTAAAATATTCGACAAAGAGGCTAAGGGTGCCGAACTGATCGAGACGTACCGCAGCAATATGGCCATGACCAAAAGAATGCTTCCGGCCAAACCGTTGAACAAAAAGGTCGTGGTCATCAACGGGGTGTACCAGCCTTCTTCGGGCAAGAGCCTGCTGCGCGTCGAGGCCCCTGGAATGTATGCGGACCAGTTCATGCTCAAACCACTGGGTTGCACCAATGTGGGCGAGGTCTTCAATCCCGAGCATGCCAAGCCCTCCAAGGGCCATTACATGGTCAAGAAATCCCGGGGCGGGTTTGACTTCTCTCCCCTGATCCAAGCCGACCCGGACGTGATCGTTGCCGTGGGCGATGTCATGTCCGTGCAGAAGGCGATCAAGGGATATGCCGAGAAGAATCCGAAATTCAAAAACGTTAAGGCGATCAAGGATATGGCCGTGTACGGCCTGCGCGCGTATATCGATTCCAGCGTCATCGAATATCCCGAGATATTCAGGCAGTGGATCGTGGCTCTGGCCCGGTAGGGTGTCTCATAAAGAGATGCCGCCGCGCTTCCGTGCATGCGTTTGTCACTAGCCAGATCCCTGTGAGCTGTTCAGAAGCCGGTTCGGAATGTTTTTTCCCGAACCGGCTTTGCGCGTGGCAACGCGTCCACGCCAACCCATGAAACGGAGAAAGGATACCATGTCGGCACGGATTTTCACCCTACGGACGATCGTTGCCCTGGCCGCGGTTCTGGGGCTTGCCCTGCATGCCTGGACGGGCATGGAGTGGACCCGGTGGTTTGGGTTGCTCTGCTATGTCGTCTGTCTGGCCATGTATGTCAGGGCCCTGTTCACGGCCCTGGTCAGGATGCGCAAGGTCACGGCGGATCTGCTGGTGGTCACTGTCATGGTCGTTTCCCTGCTCGCCGATCAGCCCCTTGGTGGTGCCCTGGTGGCCTGGTTCATCAGCATGGGACTGGCCGTCTCCTGGACGATCATCGAGCGGACCCGCAGAAAGATTGAAACCCTGACCAGGGAGCGGGATACTCGGGTCAGGATCGTATCTGGTGATGCGGTTCAAGAGGTGCCCGTGGAAGAGGTCCGAGTCGGGGACGAGGTTTTGGTGCCCCAGGGAGAGATGATCCCCGTGGATGGAGTGATCGTTCAGGGGCAGGGATCCATCGATGAGGCTGTGATCACCGGAGAACCCTTTCCCGTGTACAGAACGACCGGCGAGCCGGTCACCTCCGGTTCCATGGTCCTGGACGCGACCCTCAGGATCAGGGCCTCGAAGCCCGGGGACAAGGGGTTTCTGCAGGTCATGGCCCGGGAGATGGCTGCCTCGTTGGAGCACAAATCAGCAACCCAGCGCAGGGCGGAGACCATTGTTCAGTTCTTTATCTCCGGGGTGGTCGTGTTCGCGCTTGGGCTGTTTTTCGTTACCTGGGCGGTGACCGGGGATCATGTCGCCGGACTGATGCGTATGGCCGCGGTAACCGCTGTGGCCTGTCCCTGCGCCTGGGCTCTTTCCGTGCCCACGGCCTTTGCCGCTGCCATCGGAGGGCTCGGCAAACGGGGCATTCTTGTGCGTGACGGGGAGTGTCTCGAACTGGCCGGTCGGGCGGTCAACGTGGTTCTGGACAAGACAGGGACCCTGACCCTGGGAAAACCGAGGGTCGAAGCAGCCAGAACCTTCGGCATATCAGAAGAGGAGCTGCTCGGACTGGCGGTTTCCATTGAGTCGGGATTCACCCATCCCGTTGCCAACGCCATTGTCGCCCATGGCGCGGCCCGGGGGATCAAAGCCCTTCCCGTGGAATCCTCGGAATATCTGCCGGGCATGGGTATCCGGTCGATTGTCCGAGGAAGGGAGGTCATTCTCGGAGGAACGTCCACGCTCCGGTCCCTGGGAATCGATCTGCCGGAGGAAACGATCGGCGGTCGGGTTACCTGGATGGTCGTGGATTCCCGGGTAGTCGGGGCGTTCATCCTGCAGGAGGAGTTGCGGGAGCATGCCCCGGATCTGGGCCGCCGGCTGCATGCCATGGGTGTTCGCCGTATCGAGCTGGCCACCGGGGACAATGAAAAGGGCGAGGCCAAGCGGGTCGCCGACCTGATCGGGGCGGACGGATATCGGATTGGATTGAAGCCGGATGAAAAGACCGCCCTGGTCCGGACGCTGAAGCAGCAGGGCGTGACCCTCATGGTCGGGGACGGGATCAACGATTCCGTCTCTCTGGCCGCCGCCGACGTGGGTATTGCCATCGGCAGGGCCAAGGCGGATCTGGCGGTCAAATCCTCGGATATCATTGTCATGCGCGAGGATGCTGCCAGCCTGCTGACCATCATGGCCACGGGCAGGAGGCTCACCCGGATTATCACCCAGAATTATGTCTGGGCTATAGGCTTCAACCTTGCGGGCATCACCCTGGCTGCCACGGGAGTGCTCACGCCATGGATGGCGGCCCTGGTTCACCACGTGAGCTCGGTCCTCGTGGTGGCCAATTCCGCTCGGCTGGTTCGCGGGAGGAATCGATGATTTCCAGTCCCTGATATCGGGAACGAAGGCCGTTGACAAAATTTTCAAAGGAGAAATCAATAATGCATGCAGTGTGGATGATCGTCAGAAAAGGCTTGTTGCTTGCTACCCTTGTTCTCATGACGACCGGAGTCTGTTTCGCAGACCAGAAGGTGGATAGAGTCGTCCTTTCCAGCCCCTTTTCCCCCCTGGCCATGCCCATGGCCTATATCGTCGAGAACAATCTGCTCGGGGAAGTGGCGGAGGAAGTGGACCTGGTCATCTGGAACACCCCGGATCAGTTGCGGGCCATGATGGCACGGGGGCAGGCGAATTTCGTGTCCGTGCCGAGCAATGTGGCCGGAATCTTCTACAACAAGGGGGTCCCGCTCAAACTGGTCAGGGTCTCCATCTGGGGCGTCTTTTACATCATCAGCAATGATCCCTCGATTTCCTCCCTGGACGATCTCAGGGGAAAAGAGATCTATATTCCCTTTCGCGGGGATCAGCCGGACCTGATGTTCCAGACCATCTGCAGGGCACGGGGCCTTGATCCCTTCAAGGACTTCCGCGTCCAGTATGTGAGCTCTCCCTTGGACATCACCATGAGTCTGCTGGCCGGCAAGATCGACCACGCCTTCATGATCGAACCGGCCGCGGCCATGGCCATCATGAAGGCCGGTCAGAAGGGGATGCGGTTTGCTCGGGTCATCGACATCCAGAAGGAGTGGGGCTTGGTCACGGGCGGCAGCCCGAAGTTTCCCAACGCCGGGGTCGTGGCCCTGCCCGGGGCCCTGAAGCGCCCCGATGTCGTGGAAACTTTTCTCGGTGCCTATGATCGGGCCGTAACGTGGGTGAACGAGCATCCCGCAGAAGCGGCGTCCATGGTCGCCAGACACGTCAAGGGAGTCAATGCGGCGGCTTTTGAGGATGCACTGCACTACACCATCCTCGAATCCGTGAGCGGTCGGGACTCCAGAAAGGAGATCGAGGACATGTTCACCCGGTTCATGAAACTCAATCCCAAATCGACGGGCGGCAGACTGCCCGATGCGGGGTTTTATTTCTAAAATGCATTCATTTCATCCGGGCGGGGTTTCAATCCTCGAAAAACAATGCGCCTGCGAAGGAGTCCTGATGGATATTTCCGGCATGCATGCGGCTTCCGATATTTTTTCTCATGTGGACGAAAATGATTTTGCGGAAATAATCCGACTCGGAATGCCCCGTGAGTTCAGGCCCAAAGAGGTGTTGTTTCGCGAGGGGGACCCCGCCCGGGAATTCTTTCTGGTGCTCGACGGCCATGTCAAACTGTCAAAAATGCACAGCGACGGCACGGAAACCATTGTCCGCTACATCACGCCCGGCCAGATAACCGCGGCCATTTCCCTGTTGCAGGACAGAAAATATCCGGCAACGGCCTGCTCCGTTGATACCTGCCGGCTTGTTGTCTGGAAGAAAAAGGATTTTGAACGTGCAATGCGTTCTCATCCCCAGCTGGCCATCAATATGATGGAGATCATGGCGGGGCGGTTGTTCGATGTTCAGGATCGCTATCAGGAATTGTACAGAGAACAGGCTGAATTCCGCATATCCAAAACATTGCTGCGCCTCATGGAGCAATCCGGTCGTGAGACTCCCGAGGGGATTCTTATCGATTTCAATCTGAGCAGGCAGAGTCTTGCAAGCTATGCCGGTACCACCCAGTACACGGCCAGCCGTATCCTCAGCAACTGGGAGAGCAAAGGCTGGATCGTTTCCGGACGGGAAAGGGTCACCATCGTCTCTTCCGAGGCCATCATGTCCGTTGCTGAAAGTCTTTGATGACATGCGGCCACTTTTTTTAAGATTTTGTTTTCCTAATTTTGTTTTATTGCTCTAGAGCAAAGACAAATCCCTTTTGTAATTATAGCTCCCTAATAAACACCGTGCCGAAAAGGTACCCCTGTCCCGTACCGGTCGCAGATTGCAGCCTGTGGACGGGCGGGCTCGGCTTCATCTTTCTCCCGACAGCGTACCCCATGAATGCAACCACAAAATACGGTCTTCTGGGCGTGGGGCTTTTTCTGGCTCTGTGGCAGACGCAGGCCATGTGTTTCGACAGCATCATCATCGCCTCGCCCGCGGACACCCTGCTGAGTCTGGCCGCAATGCTCCGAACCCGGGTTTTCTGGATAAATCTGGGGGTCACGGTGGAGCGGTTCGTGCTCAGTCTGCTGATCGGAGCCCTGTCCGGGTTCGTTCTTGGGGTGGTGGCAGGCCTGAACGACAGGGTCAGGTGGGTGCTGGAGCCCTTCCGCTGGGCATTGATGACCATGCCCCCGGTGGTTCTGGTGGTGGTGAGCATGATCTGTTTCGGCATGGGCGGAGCCCAGACCGTGTTCGTGACCTCCGTGCTGATCCTTCCCATCATCTATGCCAACACCATCGAGGGTATCCGTGCCGTGGACGCCGGAATCGTGGAAATGGGGCGGGTGTACGGGGCCGGGCAGTGGATGCTGTTTCGCAATATATATCTGCCGGGGATCGGGGGACCTGTCCTGGCCGGGCTGAATCTGTCCGCAGGGCTGGGAATCCGGATCGTCGTCTTGGCCGAGATTCTGGGGGCGTACAGCGGGATCGGTTATGAATTCGCCCTGGCCCGGACCAATATGGACACCCCGTCCCTGTTCGCCTGGATACTGGTCTGTCTGATGCTCGGGGGCGGCATCGAAACTGGCATACTCGGTCCCTTGCGGGCCAGGTTGTCGAGATGGGAGCGGCAATGATCGAATTTGCGGATGTCTGTAAATCATTCAGAGGACATGACGTTTTTTCCGGGCTGTCCTTCAGGGTGGAAGAAAACGAGGTCGTCGGACTGCTGGGGCGGTCCGGAATCGGCAAGTCGACCATCCTGAAGATGATCAGCGGTCTCGTCCGGCACGATTCGGGCTCGGTTCGACTCGGCAGCGACGTGCTGGGCCATATTTTTCAGGAACCCCGTCTCATTCCCTGGAAGACCGCTCTGGAGAATGTCTCCTTCGGCATGCGGGCCCGGGGGGTGGACAGAGAAACGGCCCGGCAAACGGCTTTGGAATATTTCCGCTGGCTCGATCTGTGCGGGTTCGAGAACCATTACCCCGGCCAGTTGAGCGGGGGCATGTGCCAGCGGGTCTCCATCGGGAGGGCCTTTGCCGTTGAACCGCGCGTCCTGCTCATGGACGAGCCCTTCAGTGCTCTGGATTTCGATCTGAGGCGGAGCATGCTCTGTCTCGTCGAGAACATGCTCACGCGCCGACCGGCCACCCTGCTCTACGTTTCCCACGATCCGCAGGAGGTTTCGCGTCTTGCCCATCGTATCCTGATCCTGGAGGAAGGCGGCGTCATTCGTGAGGCCGAACCGGTTCCGGAATCTGTTTCCAGTAACCTGTACAGCGTAACCACGGGCACGACCCGTTCAAGGAGAGCGATGTGAAATTCATTACCGTGGCCGGGCCGCCTTCGTCGGGCAAGACCCTGGTCATCATTCATCTTGTAAAGCTTTTGCAGACCGACGGCATCCGGGCAGTGGTGGGCAAGATCGACTGCCACGAGACCGCCGACGGAATCATATTCAAGGAGCGCCTAGACATCCCAGTGGTGGTCGGGCGCAGCGACTATGTTTGTCCGGATCACTACGGGGCGGTCAACGCTGAGGAAATTTTCCGATTTGGTCGGGACCATGATGCTGACATTACCATTGTAGAGACTGCTGGGCTGTGTCATCGTTGCGCCCCGGCCATCAAAGGTTGTTTGGCTATTGCGGTGGTGGATAATATTAGCGGTATCGATACTCCGCGTAAGATTGGGCCCATGCTGACAACTGCGGATGTGGTGGTCATCACCAAAGGGGATATGGTTTCTCAGGCTGAGCGGGAGGTCTTCAGGGTTAATGTACTAGAGGTTAATCCCACAGCCAAGGCTGTCGAAATGAATGGGTTGACTGGGATGGGATCCCTTAATTTGAAGCGCCTAGTTTTGGATGCCCCGGAAACCGATACCCTCACAGGAAGAGAGCTTCGTCACGATATGCCTTCGGCTGTGTGTTCGTACTGCGAAGGAGAGACTAGGATCGGTTCCGATTTTCAGATGGGCAATGTTATCAAAATGGATGTCAGGGAGGTGCTTGATGCGGATTGATGAAATTCGTATTCTTTCTGGTTCGGACAAAACCGGGAATTCCGAAGGTGTGGACGAGCTTTCGCTTAGGCGTGGGGAAGTGTTGGTTCTGGCAGGGAGTACGGGGTCGGGCAAGAGTTTGTTGCTCTCGGATATCGAACAGCTGGCCGATGGAGATTCTCCTTCCGGGAGAAGGGTGTTGGTGGATGGTCGGACCAAAGATCCGTTCTCTTTTCGTATAACGGCTTGCTTGTCCCAGAACATGAATTTTGTCATGGATCTCGACGTGGGTGATTTTATCAGACTACACGCCAAAAGCAGGAAGATTGATTCCCCTGGGATGGTGAACAGGGTCCTCGATTTGGCCAACGATCTAACCGGAGAACCTTTGGCTCCCGGGATGCATTTGTCTTCCCTAAGCGGTGGGCAGTCCAGGGCGTTAATGATCGCAGACGCGGCTTTGATCAGTAACGCCCCCGTGGTTCTGATTGACGAGATCGAAAATGCGGGCATTAACAAGACCAAAGGGATCGGTGTTCTTTCCACGGAAGGCAAGATGGTGCTTATAGCCACTCACGATCCGACCCTGATGCTCACAGCTGAAAAACGGGTGATCATGAAAAACGGAGCCATGTCCAAACTGATTCGTTCGGATGAAATGGAACGCAGGCATCTTAAGTATTTACTGCGCATAGACACTGTGCTCGGCAATTTGCGCCAACGGCTTAGGCTTGGGGAGACATTGGATGAGTATAGCCTGCAGGCATTGGACACCTTACAGGGAGAGGTGTCATGAAGAATAGAATCTATATATCCGTTCCCGTCAACATCAGCAGGAACATTATTATAGGGGTCAGAAATCTCTGCCCCGAAGCCGAAGTGTTTTCCTCTTCCAGAAAATTCTATGCCGACGATTTGGTGTATCTGGATCATATTCGTGCTGGCAAGATGGACAAAGTGCCCGAGGTGTTTGTTTCCATCCACCACGGTGTTTTCGAGGAGGGTGAGATGCTTCGCTCCTGCGGTCATTTCGATACAAAATTCAGGTATCCGGTAAGTAGGTTCATCTTCTCGACCGGACTTGTGGACGAGTCCTGGCTCATCAAGCCGGTGTACATTATGCCCTTGATTATTTTTTATAATACATCTCTTAATAATCCGCCGAGATCTTGGTCTGAACTCATGGAGGAGCGGTTTAGGGGAAGGATTTTATGCACAGACGAAAAGACCCCACCGGCCGTTCTCCTGAAGAATGTATATCGGGACCATTTCCAAGGTCGGGGCAGGACCTTTGTGGAGGAGGATGTGCATTACCGGGGATTGCCTATCGATGTGAACATGGCCGTAGGCAAAGGAGAGTATGACATCGGGGTGATGCCGGTCTCCTTTGCCAGGTTCTCTAGAAACAATCGTGCGGCCTTTATCTGGCCGGAAGAAGGAGCCATTCCTTTGATGCAGATGATGATCATGAAAAAAGGATGCGACGATGAGTGCCGAAGAGCGGCTGAATATTTACTTTCTCCCGGGGTGCAGGAGGTCTTCAGTCGTCAGGCCGGATTCGTGCCCGTCTCCCCGGCCACGGCCTTGCCCGATGTTTTTGAGGCAAGCGGAAAAAAACTGTGGGTTCCGTACTCTTTGCCAACCGGCTCCGTATGAAAAAATCGGAGTTTTGATGACGGATAGACCTCTGTCCATCAGCTTGCGAATTTATAAGCAGGTGATCTCTATGCTTGAGAACATATCCGTGACATTGGAAACTGAGGCTTTCAGAGCCGTTTCGGTTCAGTGATTATAGTAATACAAGTGATTATGCCTACAGGGCGTTAGGCCATCTCCATGGCTGGGATAATTTAGGGCGGGCATTGGAAAACTCTGGACACAATATCCGGTAGTACGGTGTTTTAGAGTCCTCCTCTTTGTGAAATGGCCCCAAAAATTTGGACAGTCGATTAAGCTTCGGTTAGGCCCAAATTTAGGAGGCAGACAATGAGTAAGAAACGAAAGACCTACCAAGCGTCCTTTAAAGCCAAGGTCGCAGTAGAGGCT
>NZ_JBSPZA010000049.1:0-14315 GCF_053851535.1 Desulfoplanes sp. PS50
CAAATGTCCTTGGAAGCATTTTGGAACTAGTCCAAAAAAATATGGATAGTTTCGTTGGTGAAAAAGGACTTCTTGTCAATAAAAACAAACTATTAACGACTAATCGCTAACCCCGAAAGTCGAGTCATTGAATTAATAATGTCCTCATTGGTTGTACCCCAATAATTATTTATAGCTGTCATTCTTGTTGAGCCGTATCCGGATGGAAGGCTAAGAACAACACTATTTGAACTTAAAAAGCTGTTGTGCTCTACAACAGTTTCGGAACTTCCATAACTTGCCCAATTTTTTATGGCATAATCAGTCGTAGGCTCATAGAAAACGTTATTCCTTATGTAGACCTTAACGTCGTCACTGGTTCCTACACTTAATCCGCCACAATTTTGGAAAAAATTTCTTTCGATATAACAATCAGATTTTGGGTACCATAAATAACTATAAGATATGTCCTTTAGTTTTGAATCTTTCAGCATTAAACTTCCATAAATTGCACCACTTCCACGATAAATACTTCCTGAATTAATTTCAGAATATTGAATATTAATCAAAAACAATTCTGAACTAACAGAATTTCCAGGAACTATATTTACATTATTAAATACTATTCTCGATGATTCTGAACCTATGGCATTTAAATTGCCGAAAATTTTTAGACAATGATTTTCTCCAATAACAATAACTCCAGGCTCAATAGTAAGACTTACACCATAAGCAACTTGAATATCACTTGTTATCAAATAAGGTGAATTTGACAATGTCCATATTGTATTCGTATCAATAATACCACTTGTATTTGCACAAAAAACATTACTTGTTAATAGGTTTATAATAATTGTCAAAAAAATACATCTCAAGACGAATCTCGATTTTCTAATCATTTGATTTTTTTCCTCTTCCTATTACTCCTTGGAATTTTTACGTTAACAAATAGCACATGCCCAATGATCCTCAGAGATGATGGCCAGACCGGTTTCTTCTCTGTAGGCAATGGCCTTTTCTATTTTTCTGCCGTGGGTTGAGTGAATCCAGCTGCTGCTTCCGATGGAGCCGATGACGAGGTAGTCGAGCTGTTTGCTGATGGTGTTTTTGAAAATACCGCCCCTGGAAACCACTTCCCGCCCGCATGCCTTGCGAGGACCAAGGGCGAAGTTGCCGGTGAAGCAGAAGATGTGATTTTGGAAAACGACTTCAGGCTGGGGGTCATTCAGAGGAAGGGATGATGGCATGGCGGTCATATTTTCAAGGACGGAGTTGTTGCCTGTGGAATGTTTGAGAAAGGAGAGGAGATCCCGGCGCTCATCATCGTCCATGACTCCGTCCTGAAAGATATCCTTGAGCCGAGAATACAGGGCGGGCATGAGAACATTATCCGAGGCCATCCGGTTTTTTCCAAGCCATTCCAGCAGAAATTTGGCCTCGTCCTGGTTGACGTCCCCGTCTGCCAACACTCCTCGACATATTCCCAAAAGTTCATCCATGACCCGATCAGCAACGCGGTCAATGCTGTAATTGGCAGGACAAGGGGTGATGTCGTAATCGTCAGACATGATTCCTCCGCAAGGCTACATAGAAATTGACGTGAGAAGCAGGGCAGGTTTGTTGTTTCTCGTGCTGCTTAGATTGATGTTTTGGGGGGTAAAAACATGGTTTTAATGCCTGAAATGGGCCTTGTTTGCGGCGTTTATTTCAAAATATTGGCTGGTTAACTAGGTCCGACCCCGTTAGTAAATGGATGTCTATAGCTTTTTTTTAGCTGACTCTGCGATCCCGTAAACCAATGAAGTGTCAATCTGTCTCAGAAGAAGCAATGTCCCCTTATTGTATCACTGTTGGTTTTTTGTTTCTTTTATTACCGCATTAAATTTACCAACAACCCAGCCAATATGCTCCAGAAAATGAAAACAATAATGCCAGCAGGGACAGCAGCAATTGCTAATTTTACCAAAAATCCAACCAGTTTTGAGAATGGTATATCAATTTCAGTTACTATTACATATTGTGTATTTTCAGCTTGTGCCTTTTGTTTTGCTTTTTGTTTTGCATCCCACTCTGCTTTATTTTGGGAAAGTTTAACGTGGGGCGGCGTATTAATTGATCCATTCATATTTCAACCTCCGAGTAAAAATGTAAATCGTTTACGTCGGCACTGTTTTTCAGCCTAACAACAGGGGTAAGCTGCCGCCAACATTGCGAGGCAGCCACCGTTCTCGTTGCTCCTGACTTGGTGCGGAGAAGTGGCCAACAAAAATCGCCATAATGTTGGCGGTCTGCTTGACCCCATGGTTAGGGATTTACCCCAAAGAGCCTGTACGTTGCACTCCTCAGTTCCTCATCACAGCACCCGTATTCATCAACATGTTGAATGATCCGATCAACCTGCAATCTAGATCGGAACGGAAGCGAAAGAATTTCTTCAATTTCGTCGTTTGACAAGTATCTATCCAGATACATGTATGGATCTATCTTTTTCTGGGGAAACAATTGAGTCAAAAGACGATTCCACATGCTTTGTGTGTTTACGGCGTTGTACATTCTTTTGCAGGTTAAGTATTCTTCCAAATCGTCTGAATTCATTTCCCAAGCTTGGCTGCGGAACCAATCATGGAAGGATTTTACTTTCGTCGAATAATCGTTGAAAAGCTGCTCGACATTTATTCCTTCGTGATTTGAGTCAATGTATTTCCTGGACAGGGCGTTCCAACGGTCCCATTTATTTAAGTCTTCAATGCTGAACAGAAAGAAAACGCTTCTACCTTCTTTGTCCCATTTGGTTACCCAGTTGCTTTTCGCTATTCGCACGTGTGTCGTGAAATTCCTGAGATCCTGGATAAACTTATGAAGAGGGTTTTCAGCAAAGCTCTCGTTTATTCTTTCCTGGTAATGTTCGACCAGAAAACGGTCTGAGGCTATTCTGGTGTGATCGACCAGCGCCATTGCGGCCATAGTCGCTGAGAATATACCTCGCTGAATTCGAATCTCCAGCCGTTCGAAGTCGATTCGCCTCGGTCTATTCCAGAATTCGGGATTCTCTGATGCACTCTTGAAGTGATTAATGGACGAAAACAAATCGTAATTGGCGTCCAGAAATATACGCAGTGATAAATGAAGCGACTCCAATTCCGAGAAGACTTCTGCCCCAGGGAGTGACTCTATTGTCTGCAGCGTCTTAACCAAATCTTGGAACATAGACGAAACTATCTGTTCCTTTGTCCAAGGCTTTTCTGCACTCCAAATCGGTATTTCGTTTCTGTCTGTCATTATTATTCAATCCCTAGCGCCCAAGCTCAGAGACGCTGTGCCGATTCATCGCGCAGCGTCTCTTGGATCTCAGTGTTAGGAATCAGGCACAAGAAACTCGAAAACATGGCACTACCGTCCCATCTGCGGCGACTTTCAGGTAAGGGACCTTCACATTTCTTGTGAAATGCTAGCGACTGAGAGAATTGCCGATGCTCTCATATTGCCCCTTACAGGTGGCAAACCCATCGTTCCAACCGGTATTATAAACAGGGTCTGAAAGGTATCTTGATACGTCTTTCTCAGCCTTGGCATATGGGTGGCCTGCTGCCACGTAGCCTGAGCCGCAGCCAGCAGAATATCCGTCGACATAGGCTGGCGGTTGACCAGATGTATTTCGTTTGGTTACGGCATCAACCGGCGCACACGCTGAAATGCCTATTGAAAGCATAAGCAGAATAGCCGCGGACCATAATTCCCTTTTCATTTCTTTCTCCTTTTAGTCTTTGATATGGCACACATATTGGAACTCCTAACGACAAGTTCACCGGAGAGCGAAGCGAATCTGGTGAAACGATATGTTGGGCAGCCTGTCTCACATGTCAAGGCCTGAACCCGTTACCTCTTAATGATATCAACCTATTTTCTTACCAGCGTCCCTTTTGTCTTCAAGCAGTGTCGCTGGCCCTATTTCAACTTGTTGCAGTCGCCGCATGCCTTGATGCGCCTGATCTGTGCTAGCACAGAACTACTCCAAGTCACCATGGCAGTATAGCCTTTATATTTGGTAGTCTCGTTTTCACCGATATCGAAGTCGATGATTACGTAAGGATTCGATTGCGTCCAACCCATTGAATAGATGAACATTGAAAATTTCCCGCTACCGTCCGGATTTTTTACGATCATTGCGCTGCCCCCAGGACCGCAGACATAGTTCGTCGTTTCGGCACATTCAGCGGCCTTTTCAATCGACATTTGAATCACTCCTGAGTGGCGCAAATGCGAATCGTTTCGTACATCAGCAACACTCAAGTTTTGCATCGGGGCGCACCCACTTATGATAAGCAGCATAATCCAAAGATATTTCATGACGACCTCACCCATTCAAAATGAAACTGAAAACAACTTGCTGTTTGTGATAGCCCCTATCGTCACGCCCAATAAGTTATTATATGGTTTCCTGATAAATCCCAAAAAAACCTACTCTTGGCACTTGTATTGGTCCATTGTGGCAGATTTTCTAACCTGACAATTCCGAATTAGGCATGTTATAATAATCTTTTTAGCGTTCAACGACTATGATCAGGATGCCTGACGATATCCAAGGACGTTTTGAAAAATCCTTGGCTAATGAATCCATCCCCGAGGGGGGGCAAGGCCATTTTATCGCAAGTGGCTGCGGTATACTTGGATTTTTGTCATAAGTACCCGCATGACGTATGGGACCGGGAAAGTTTGGAGCCCTTTATGGGAAAACTTGCCGAAAAGAATCAACCGGCCAATTTGTTACGCCAAGCATCGCATGCCGTTTTAATTTTTTACAAATTTTGCCAGGCCGATCAGGTATACCTTCAGAAAGTCCGAATTTTGAAAAATTAAATTATATTTTAACTACATGAAACTATTTATACAGAATATTAAAAAATCGCTAATTTGTACTTTTTGCATCTGCATCTTCTAACGGAGGGATGAGTTTGCATTTTGAAATTTCTTCTTCTGCAATATTGGGATCAACTACAATTAAGTGAGGACGGCCAACAAAGAAGCCGACACCTACAGTACCCTTTATATAATAAGTTTCTCCATTGTTAACATCAAGAGTTACAGCGCTTTTTGATTCTGTTTTTGCCCAAAATTCAACTTCTCCAGGGTTCGAAAAATACGGAAAATAGCCACCGTTATAAAGTGTCGTGATGGGATTTTCTCCAACTTTTACGTCGTACGGTACTCCTGCTCCACAAAAATTATTTGGCCTGTATATGTATATAAGACCTTTGTCTTCTTTAACCTCTTCAACAGGGGTGAATTTGGGTCCTAAAGAAGCACATCCGGTTAAAAGAAATGCTAACAGACAAATTGTAGTGAATCGAATTTGGATCTGACTTCTAAAGCACATTTTGCTATCCTCCTAGAATGGATAAGTTTATTCGAGAAAATCTAATAACTTTTGTTTGTCCCTATTCATCTGATATTCAATATTTTTCTTTACTGCTAACAAGCCCTTTTTTCTCATCTCGGAATACGTTTCGCCTTCATGGAAAATGTTTCGGTCTTTTTTTAAATGGCATGTAGCAACGTATTCTATTGGTATTTTTGTTTTGTTGGATATTGATAATTTTGCCTCAACGATTAATGAATTTTTACCTATAGGGACGCCAATAATTGTTAGAGGGTTGAAAAGTGGTATCGCTTGGTGCATATTATCCTTTTGATAAAGAACAACATATTTGTAGCAGATGAATATATTTTCGGTTTCGTCATTTTCTTTTATCGTGTCTGGTACATAATCTCTGTTCCCTTTAAAACCTTTTAAAATGCCAGATATGTAAAAATTTTTGTTTATTGTTGAATTTTTTATTTCTGGAATCGTATAAATCTTTGTTGATGCACACCCATGCAAACATAGACAAAAAACTATAAAAAATAATTTTTTGGAGTAATTAATATTCAGAATGTTGATGATGCAGGAGAATATTTTGTGGTATCTCATTTCGGTAATCAAAACATTTTTGTTCCCGAATATAGCGGAATCGACAGGATCGGGCTGTTGCTTGTACTGCCGCATTGGCGATCTCCTTGTTGCTTTTTTAGCCTTGAATATGCGGTTTTAGTGCAAAGCTAATCCGAAACTTCACCATTGAAAAATTGAAATTTACCAATCAACCTGCGTCTTTTATAGTGTGGATTAAATTCACGTTCAACATCGTCTTTCGTATTTCGATCAAGCCTTGCCCAAGTGGTCATATTATGACTATCGGTAGTTGTATCAAAACTATTTGAGCATACAATACCAATCAAATCGGATATGATATATCGATCATGAAAATCATCCCAAATAAATACTTTTATATTCAAATTAGTTTCTCCAAATTTCTTTAGGAAAATTTCTTTCCATTCATCAATTTCTATACGTTGAGCTTTTTTTCCTGATCCTATCTGGTACTTTCTATGAATTTCCAATGCAAAATCTGAGTTTTTGTTTGTATTTTCAATAGACTTAATGATCTCTTTCATAGATGAATATCTTGGTTCCCTAGGATCAATATAGGGATCAATAATCATCATTGAATTGGATAACCTCAATACAAGATCAAGATTATCTAGATACGAACACGTTGTTCGTTCAATTCGTATCGTATTTGACCTTTTTTTATCCCATTTATCAGAAATTATTCCATTGATGCAGCATGTGTACTCATTTATATCAATTTTATTGAATAATTTTGGACTGACAAAAATACCATTTAGGCTTTTTTCTCTGCAAGATGCTACAGCTTCTTTGTGCCAATCGAGATCATTGTTCGGTTGGTATTCAAGTACTGAATGGTAATCCCTATATCTGTTGTTTTTGATTTTTTTCAAACATTCCATACCACGTCTGTGCCATTCTCTTTTTCTATCTTTTACGAAATTTTTTAACAATTCACCTCTAAGATTTCGCGCAATGCCGTCGTTTCTAAATATACTTATCAATGATTTGATGCTGAGATCACACTCTGTTTCATTTATGTATGATTTTGTATCAAAAATATCAGGTGTAAAAGTATACTCATTCAACAATGACATCATAGCACCTCTTCCAGATCTTCTTCGAAAAAACCTCCCGGCCACGACTTGACCAATTCACCTCTCACATTCAGTGGCATTTCTCTGGCGACGGTCTTGCCTCGATCAATCTCAACATAGAAAACACCAACCTGATCTGGTGTGGAATCTGTTCCTTTTGTAAAATGTCGCATATTGGATTGCTCAGATCTTTCGAAAGTTTCTCTGATCCTTCGCATTATTCTGAGCAGGAGATGCTCACTGTGGGTTTCAATGAGCAGGCATACCTTGCTGTTTTGCGCACAGGACAAAAAGAGATCCCCGAGTTCGACCTGAAGGGCCGGATGGATGTGGAGTTCCGGTTGTTCAATGGCCAGAAAACCATTTTTGGTTTGCAATGCTGCAACGACAACGGGTAAGATTTGCGAGATTCCGACACCAACATCGATAGGGCGGAGTTCTGCATTATTTTGGGTGTTGATTATATAGATTTCCGAATTTTCTTTTTTTTGAAAGACATATCCTGTTTTGAGCCGATCCAACATCCAGTGATTGACTTGATCGAGAAATTCTTGATCACAGTTGGCCAATGTGTCCCACGCAGCCGATCCGTCAAACCATTTTGTCGGATCAATGTAGCTGTCAGACTGATAATTTCGCGGGATTCTATTGCGAATGGGTCCGATATAGGTGATTTGATTAATGCCAGTACGCAACAATTGCCCAAAACCTACAAAGATTTGTCGCAAAACAGATTTCATACTGCATTCAGCTGAGAACCATAAATCAATATTTTTAGGATCACCCTTGGTATAAAACCCCTCGAATTCCAGTAATCCATCCCACTTTGGAAGAGAGTCATTGCAAGGACTACATTCGATGTGTAAATCAGAGTTGAGTTCTTCAATTTCAAAAAAACTTTTAAAATAAATCCAGAACTCATATTCCATCAGCATCTTATAAGATTTATTGCTTTTTTCGTTTATTTCTCTAAATTTTTCTCGGATAATAATTTTATCCTCTTCATTATCTATTGTGTCTTTACTGTTTTTCTTAAATAATTTATTAGTAAAATCATCGAATTTTTTTATGTTTTCGCAATATTCGACAATTTTTATTTTTGCATCTTTAGTTTTTTCAAGATGAGTTATTTCTTCTGTAATATTACTAAATGCATTTATCGTTTCATCATATGAAAAATTACCAATATCTTCATTGTTATCGTTATAAAAATTTTTCATTGATAAAGAAGCATGAAAAAAATTTATAAAATTGATAAATGTCTTATTTTCACCGAGAGGAGATATCATTGCTCCTATCATTTCGTTGTTTATGTAAACTGAATATTTCGTAACACGTACCTTTTGTAAAATATTATCATATGATATTTCAAATTTAATATTTGCAGTCGATATATCTGGAGAATATTTTGAAAAGAGACTCCAATTCATAATATTTGGATATTTAGTTTGATTCATATCCATAAGCACACTTGCATCTTGGTCATCATAAAAATCATCGATATACTGCCCTTTTATATCTAACAGAAAATCAAAGACAATTTTCTGATCTGTATCATGCAAATGTATAAAATTTTCAAATTCACCCAAATCAATCGCTGATCCACCCAATGCTGTTGATCGTGGGTTCGGATGGCTTCTCTCGATGATCTCTCTCGCGTAATGCAACGCCTGTATGATCGTACTCTTCCCCGCACTGTTGGGTCCGAAAAGCAGGTTGAGGGGTTTGAATTCGATCTCGAGTTCGTCCTTGATCCCTTTGAAATTGGAAACGCGCATTGATTTGATGATCATCTGATTACCTCGTGATATGACATGAAGGGAAAATTTGGTTTTGGTGCCGGTGCATCGCAACTGATATTTCCCTTATAAGCATTGGCTGTGCCAACCGGAATGATTGAATGTTCGAAATCTTTAGCGTTGGTACAACCTATCGGGATAAAAGTATTTCTTTGGATGATTTCGTTTTAGAGTATCTGTCTTGGGGCGCGGGTTTGCTCTGTGATTCATAAAATTTTTTATGTTCAGGGATGTTTTCTTATGAATGTTCATTGCTTCGAGAAAATGAGTCCTTCTGAACCGTTATCGAATTTGTTTAGGAGTTCTCAGCTCTCAATTTCCTGTCGGACCCCGTACTTTTTGATCCAGTTGTTCAGGGTCTGGTAGTTGGGCAATCCCAGCATGTTGGCAGCCTTTGTCTTGTTGCCTTTCGTTGTTCTCAGGGCCTCTGCAATGTAATGCCCGGCCACTTCCCCCATGGTGTCCTGGAGGCAGAACCCTTTTTTCAGAGAGCGTCCCATGATGTTGTCGGAGGTTTTTTTCTCGAGCAGAATGATCGATTCCTCGACGTCGTCTCCAGCAACCCTTTCTCCTTCGGTCCAGATGACCAGACGCTGCAGGGTATTCAACAGTTCACGGACATTGCCCGGCCAGTGGTGGCTTATGAGGCGGTTTTTGGCCGCTGCGGAAAGTTCCTTATGTGTGAATGATGGATCTTCCCTGCTGTTTTCATTCATCTTTGCCCAGAGCGTGTCGATCAAAAGAGACAAGTCGCCGTGTCGTTCCCGCAGTGGCGGGATATTGAGCACGGCAACGGCCAGACGATAGAAGAGGTCGGATCTGAATTTGTTGTGTATGGTTTGTTGGACAAGGGAGCGGTTTGTCGCGGCAACGATACGCACGTCCAGTGATTTGACCTTGCGTGATCCCACCGACTGAACCTCGCCTTCCTGAAGAACCCGCAAAAGCTTTACCTGGGCCATCTCTGGCAGTTCACCAACTTCATCGAGAAACAGTGTACCTCCGTCCGCTTCTTCAAAGAACCCCTTTTGACCAGTTACAGCCCCGGTAAATGCTCCTTTTTCGTGCCCGAACAGCTCCGACTCCAGCAGTTCTCCGGGAATGGCGCCGCAATTGATGGTGACAAAAGGTCCTTTAGAGCGAAGGCTTGCCTTGTGGATGGCTCTGGCCAGCAATTCCTTGCCCGTTCCGGATTCGCCTTCGATCAGAACGGGGACGGAACGCTTTGCAACCTTTGCCGCTCTGTGAATGAGCCGCTGCATGACGTCACTTCGATGGATGATGTCACCGAACCCAGCTTGTACGGGAGGATGACCGGCAGACAATTGGGCTAGTTTGCTGTCGGATGGCAGGAAAAGATCCGGGATGAAATCAGCGGCAATATCCATGGGAACCGAAGCCGTCTGGACGCCGTGTTTCACTGATGACTGGATGAGCTCGGCCGGAAATCTGGTTTTGCCCAGAAGAATCCATACCGTGGCCATGATGGGGGTGCCCGGGCTGAGATGAAAGGTGAGCCGGGCATCAGGGTTGTTTTTGACAATATTTTTGAGCAGGTTCCGAGCGGATTCGTAAATCTCTCGAAAACATGTGGGGCTCGAGAGTTCCACATGTGTGACACTGACCGGTACGCTTGATTGGGATTTCAGCCAATCCTGATATTTTTGGGCCAGTTCCCACGAATAGTCTGAAAGGAGATACAGCGTATCGAAATGCCGCGCCTTGACGGCCTGTCCCAGTGGTCCCAATTCGGTTTCCGGGAGATGTTGAGAGGCATTGAGATCGGCTTTACCGATCCAGGAGACGAGAATATTCATAGGCGATTGTGGTGAAGCGATACAGCTATCGTGATGAAGGGTGTCTGTATGGAGATGATAAAGATGTCAGACGTTCCGGGGGTGGACAGGAGAGGGGCGGGGCGTGGTAACGGCCTTTTTCTCTTCCTGTTCGAAACCCTCCCCTGGCCCCTCTCAGAACTACGGGAGGGGAGCTACCGGGTACGTGTATACGTTCTATCCGGTATGCGCCGGAAGTTTTTCTTCCACAAAGGTTATCTGCAACCAGCTGGGTTCTTGAAGAAAAGTACGCTTTTGCCGGACGGATGAATCTTTTTTTTTGAGGGGAGCAGCAAGCGAAATTAATCTTCTTGCCGTTGTGTAGGCAGCAACCATGCTAAGAAGATCATGAAATTGCTATTAATTTACGCTATGTTGTTATTGAATTCAAGTTAAAATCCAAGATTTTTAAATTACATGAGCGGAACATTGAATTTATGTCATACATAAAATGACGTGATAGTGTCTCAAGTGGAATTTTTGCATGTCAACTTTAAGAAATTGTATTACAATATTATCAACATCTTGATATTTAAAACATCTTAGTTCGTCTCTTTTGAAAGAGTTGTATGACAATTTTTTTAGGGGAAAATTGGGGAAACAGAAAATCGAACATATTGAGCGGTAATTTTGAAGGTATAGATAGTGAGGGGAAGGTTCGTCGGCTTGGAATTTTGAAAGTTTCAGGATCAGGTTACAAGCGAGAGTGATCAAAGAGAATCCGACTGGTAATCATCGAAGTCCAGTAACGATCTGAACCCGGGTGGGATTCAGCTTACCTCAACCAGCTCGCCCCATGATGTGGTGTATCGCTTGGAGAGAAATTCCCGGCGCATATGCCATTTTTTGTGTCCAAGACCAGCGGAAGCCGGGGTGACGGTGGCGCTGCCGTAATGGTTGTTGATGGAGTCCATCACGGACATGAGGGATTGGTGGCGGGATTTTTCGTTGGGAGAGGGATCGAAGAAGGATCGCTGGCGACTGGAAGGAGTGGCAAGATCGGTGAGCATGACCCCGACCTTTTGGAATGTATAGCCGGGACGGTAAATTTTTTCCAGAATCGCCCGGGCCTTTGACTGGATGATCGGGGTATAGGATGTGGCGGGCATGAGGGTGAGGCATGCTGATTCGGCATATTGGGGTTCCGGGCGGAATCGGTTGGTCGCCAGGAATACGTGTACGCAGCCGGTCGTGAGTTCTTTCCGGCGCAGTTTTTCCCCGGCCCGGACGACGTAGGATGTCAATGCCTCCTGGAGGCTTTCAATATCGGAGAGGCCGGTTCCAAAAGAACGGGAGCAGACCAGACTTTTGGGGGACGGTGGGGCCTGCTCCAAAGGGATGCAGGGAATCTGGCCGAGTTCCAGAACCGTATGCAGGCCCGTGATTTTGAGATGATTTTGAATCCATGTATGCGGCATGGCAACAAGATCGGATGCGGTCCGGATGCGTTTTGACCGCAGCAATTTTTCGTATCGTCTGCCGATTCCCCAGATATCCCCGATTTCGGTTCGGGAAAGTCCGTCACGGATTTGGTCGGGAGCGTTCAGAACGCAAACCCCTTTTGTGGTCGGATCTTTCTTGGCCAGCCGGTTGGCAACTTTGGCCAATGTTTTGGTCCGTGCGAACCCCACTGAAACCGGAATCCCGGTCCAGGTGAGCACTGTTTTTCTGATGGCCCGGCCTATGTTCACAAGTCGTGCCGCGTCTGCGGATCGGAAAAACAGGAAGGACTCATCGATGGAGTATATCTCGATGTCCGGACAGAATCGGCCCAAGGTGGTCATGACCCTGGAGGACATGTCCCCATAGAGACTGTAGTTGGACGAAAACACACGGACGTTGTTCTGCTTGAAGAACTTTGTGAATTTGAAGGCTGGTCCGCCCATGGGGATGTTCAGTGCCTTGGCCTCGTTGGACCGGGCGATCACGCAGCCGTCATTGTTGGAAAGAACGACCACAGGCTTGTCCACGAGTTTGGGATCAAAAACCCGTTCGCAGGAAACATAGAAGTTGTTGCAGTCGACAAGGGCAAAGAAGTCGTTGGTCAAAGGAGGTGCGAACGAAGTCATTTCAGAACCTCCTCACAATGCCTGTGACCACGCCCCAGATGACCAGCTCCTGTTCGTTTCGGATCGTAATGGGCTTGTAGTTGGGATTTTCCGGAACCAGCATATATCCCTTTGGATTTTTTTCCAATCGTTTGATGGTCAGTTCCCCATCCAGAACAGCAACCACAATTTTGCCGGGCACGGGTTCCCTGGACCGGTCCACAATTATCACGTCCTTGTCGTTGATCCCGGCCCCGATCATGGAGTCGCCGGAAACTCGCATCATGAATGTGGCCACCGGGTTGTCGATCAGGTACTCATTTAGATCCAGAGTGTTCTCAATATAGTCGTCAGCCGGAGAAGGAAATCCTGCGGGGGCATGGCTCAAAACCAATGGAATTGAGGCTTTGGATTGCGAGTCGACCACGGCTCGCCCGAGAAAAGGCGCAAAGGAATGGTCGGCAGAAATTTTTTGATGGGGGTTCATGATGCCTGGTTGAAGAGGTTGGAGGTAGAATAAGGTTTTGCTTGTTAATTTTATTTAACAGACTATCGTGAACCTTCCTTGATTGCAATGTGCCTAAAACGAGTACACTTGATTTGGGTATAACGATGGGTACGGATAATGTACCCAAAAAACAGAAGTATTTCGCATTGTAGGTACGTTTTGTCTTTACCCCTAGAGTTCATTTGGGTACAATTAATTTAACAAAACCAAAAGAAAGGGGATTTGATCTTGGCCCAGGTTGCATACATCAGAGTTTCAAGCGTTGACCAAAATATTGAGAGGCAGTTGGCAGACTGCGGTGTGAAGTTTCAAAAATCCTTCATCGATAAAACTTCCGGGAAAAACAAGGAGAGGCCCGCGTTACGAGAATGCCTGGAATACTTGCGGGAAGGGGATGTTTTGCACGTTCACAGCATCGACCGCTTTGCCCGCAATTTGAAAGACCTGCAGGAGATGGTTTCCGATCTCAATCAGCGCGGAGTCAGCATTCATTTTTACAAGGAGAACTTAATTTTTGGGGTGAATGGCTCAAACCCCATGAATAAACTCATGCTCCAGATGATGGGCGCGTTCGCGGAGTTCGAGCGTTCAGTCATCCGAGAACGCCAGCGAGAGGGAATAGAAAAGGCTCGGGCGGCTGGAAGGTATAGCCATGGGAAGGGAGGTCGGAAAAAAAGTCTTGATCGCTCGAGGATTCTCCAGTTGAGGGAATCTGGAATTTCCTACCGCAAGATTAGCGAACAGGTGGGGTGCAGTCTCTCAAGTGTTCAGAGAGTGCTGGCTGAGTAGGATCTGAGATTAAGGATTACCTGCATTCCAGGGGAGCGCAACAGCTCCCCTGGAATGCCAAATAGACTAGATATCTCCAAAGCCGCAACCAATGGAAGTATCGATACCGAAAGAATCGTCTATGCCGCAGGAACAGTCATCCATACTGCAGGAAAAATCATCCATACCACAACTTGAGAATGAATCACTCGACTTTCGGAGTTTATTTTGCTTTCAAAATTAGAACAAACATCCTGAAATAACTAATTTTTTACTTGAAGAGATCCTTGTTTTTTAGTATTTCTCTTGTTTCCACGCAATAGAATACAAAAAA
>NZ_JBSPZA010000050.1:0-12603 GCF_053851535.1 Desulfoplanes sp. PS50
GGCAAATGTCCTTGGAAGCATTTTGGAACTAGTCCAAAAAAATATGGATAGTTTCGTTGGTGAAAAAGGACTTCTTGTCAATAAAAACAAACTATTAACGACTAATCGCTAACCCCGAAAGTCGAGATCATAATTGAACATCATACTATTCATGAGAATGACAGGCGTTATGACCAAAATGGCACAACATCTTGTCATCTCACAGTTTTTAAGAAGGAGTGAGGCTTGAACAGTTTTTCCAAGAATCTCTTGCTGTGGGCGGCGATTTCCATGGTCATGGTCGTCCTATTCAATCTTTTCAACCAGCCGCAGGCGCCCAAGTTCAAACTGACCTACACGGAATTTCTCGCCAAGGTCAAAAGCGGCGAGGTTGTGAGTGTCAAAATCCAAGGGCCCAAGATTGCTGGTCAATTGATCAGTGACCAGATGTTTTCCACCTATGCACCAGATGATCCCCAGCTTGTGGATACCCTGGTCGAGAACAATGTCCAGGTTGAGGCCCAGCCTCAGGAGGAAGCCCCCTGGTACATGACCATCCTTGTCTCCTGGTTTCCCATGCTCCTGCTTATCGGGGTGTGGATTTTCTTCATGCGCCAGATGCAGGGAGGCGGGGGCAAGGCCATGTCCTTTGGACGTTCCCGGGCCAAGATGGTCACCCAGGAGGAGACCAAGGTCACCTTCGAGGATGTGGCCGGTGTGGACGAAGCCAAGGACGAACTGAGTGAAGTGGTTGATTTTTTGAGTAATCCTAAAAAGTTTACTCGTTTGGGTGGCCGCATTCCCAAGGGGGTGCTTCTTGTAGGCCCTCCCGGCACGGGTAAGACGCTCTTGGCCAGAGCGGTTGCCGGTGAGGCCGGTGTTCCGTTTTTCTCCATTTCCGGATCGGATTTTGTGGAAATGTTCGTGGGTGTGGGTGCCGCCAGGGTGCGTGATCTTTTTATCCAGGGAAAGAAGAACGCTCCGTGTCTTATCTTCATCGATGAGATCGATGCCGTGGGACGGCAGCGTGGTGCCGGACTCGGCGGGGGCCATGACGAGCGGGAACAGACTTTGAACGCCCTGCTCGTGGAGATGGACGGATTCGAGTCCAATGAAGGTGTTATTCTTATCGCTGCCACCAACCGTCCCGACGTTCTTGATCCCGCGTTGATGCGTCCGGGGCGTTTCGATCGCCAGGTCGTTGTTCCCAGCCCGGATCTCAAGGGGCGCAAGCGTATTCTCGAGGTTCACAGCCGCAATGTCCCCCTGTCCGATGAGGTCGATATGGAAGTCATCGCCCGGGGAACTCCTGGTTTTTCCGGTGCGGATCTGGAGAATCTCGTCAATGAAGCCGCTCTTGGAGCGGCCAAGCTTGATCAGGATCAGGTATTCATGCGTGATTTCGAGGAGGCCAAGGACAAGGTGCTCATGGGCAAGGAGCGGCGCAGCCTCATTTTGAGTGACGAGGAAAAAAAGACCACCGCCTATCATGAAGGCGGACATACCCTGGTGGCCAGACTGCTTCCCGGAACCGATCCGGTGCACAAGGTTTCCATCATCCCCCGCGGCCGTGCTCTGGGCGTGACCATGCAGCTACCCGGGGAAGATCGTCACGGCTATTCCAAGACCTTTCTGGAGAACAATATGGCTGTCCTGCTGGCCGGTCGGGTGGCTGAAGAGATCGTCTTCGACCAGATGACCACGGGTGCGGGAAACGATATTGAGCGGGCCACCAAGATGGCCCGAAAAATGGTCTGTGAATGGGGAATGAGCGAAAAGCTTGGACCCATCTCCATGACAGAAGGGGACGGAGAAGTCTTTCTTGGCCGGGATATGATGTCCCATAAAAATTACAGTGAAGAAACCGGCCGGATCATCGATGCTGAAATCAAGCGATTTGTCACTCAGGGGCACTCCAAGGCCAAGGAGCTTCTCGAAGAAAATCTCGAGACATTGCACCGTTTGGCCACAGCCCTGCTGGAACGGGAGACCTTGACCGGCAAGGAAGTCGATTTGATCATGGAGGGGAAAACCCTTGCTTCTCCCGAGGTTCTTGCCAATGCCCCCAAAGGGGATACCAGAAAAGAACCCGATGACGAGGAATTCTCCCTGGAAGAGGATGACAATTGACCATGATTCGCCCGAATATGGCAACCAGATGGACTGTGAAAGGGGGCAGGGTCGTAGGCCCTGCCCCCTTTATCGTGGCCGGGATTCTCAATGTCACCCCGGACTCCTTTTATGACGGTGGGCGATACGACTCGGTTCAATCAGCCGTGGATGCGGGACGTGCCATGCATGCCCTTGGCGCGGACATTGTCGATATCGGCGGGGAGAGCACCCGGCCGGGTGCCGCTCATCTTTCCGGATCCAGTGAAAAAAAACGGGTGCTTCCGGTCATCCGGGGGCTTTTGGAGGCACATTCCCAGCTGGTGCTGTCCATTGATTCGTACAAGGCCGATGTGGCCCGGGCTGCCTTGGAAGCAGGTGTTGCCATTGTCAACGATATCTCGGGATTTTCTTTCGATCCCACGCTCAAGGATGTTGTGATTCACTACAAACCCGGTTATGTTCTCATGCACACATCGGCACGGCCGGCAACCATGCAGGACAATCCCCGCTATAATGATATTGTGGGCGAACTCCTGGATTATTTTGCCAGGAAAATGAACTGGTTGGTTTCAGCCGGTCTTCCTGAAGACCGGATCGTCATCGATCCCGGAATCGGTTTCGGCAAGACCCTGGAGCATAACCTGGCCATTCTACGAAATATTGATCGTTTTTTTGCCTTGGGGCGGCCTGTGTACATGGGGCTGTCCAACAAGTCCCTGTGGGGAGACCTCTTGGACCTTCCCAAGGATGAACGCGGGTCTGCGACCCAGGTGGCTACGGCACTTCTGGCAGCTCGAGGGGTAGGTATCCACCGTGTTCACGATGTTGGAGCGTGCCGAAAAACTCTACGCATTGTCCAGGCGATGAATCCATCCTGATTTTCAACCCGTTGCAGGCCCTTCATGCTCGATTTCTTGCACTCATTCAATCTGCAATTCTCCTGGCAGGATGTTGTCGACATCGTCCTGGTCGCCTTTATTTTCTATCGACTGATTCTGCTCATCAGGGGAACGCGTGCGGTTTCGGTGATCTATGGGCTTTTTCTGCTTCTTGTGGTCTATTACAGCTCCGGGGTTTTCGGCCTATACACCCTGCATTGGCTTCTGGGACAATTTCTCGGATCCATTTTCCTGGTCGTGATCATCTTGTTCCAAAAGGATATCCGCAAGGCCCTCTCGGCCATGGGGGCGGGTCGTTTCTGGGTCAAGGATCGGATCGGTAAGGAGGTCATCGACGAATTGGTCCTGGCCTTGTCGGATATGGGGCGTTCCAAGACCGGGGCCCTTGTGGTCATAGAAAGGAATACGCCCCTTGGGGATATTGTCGAGCGGGGTGTGGAGATCAACGGGCTGGTTACCAGGGACCTTTTGTTGACCATTTTTTATCCGGACACCCCCTTGCATGACGGCGCGGTGATTATTCGCAATGATAGAATCGCTGCGGCAGGGTGCATTCTTCCCCTGGCCGTCGGGCTCAAGCACAGGGCGAGTCTGGGTACCAGACATCGGGCTGCCATGGGAATTACCGAGGAGAGTGACGCCCTGGCTGTGGTGGTTTCCGAGGAACGAGGGACCATCTCTGTTGCCATTGGCGGAAAAATAATCACGAGCCTCGAGGAGGTTCGTCTCAAGAGGGTGCTTGTCAGTGCTTTGGCTAAATAAATTCAAGGAACATTGGCAATACAGGCTGTTGTCTCTGTTTCTGGCCTTTTTTTGCTGGTATCTGGTATCCGGGAGTGAAAAGGTCGATACCTGGATCGAGATACCCCTCGAGTTCTCGGATCTGCCTGATGATTATGTCATCCGCAGCGGGATGCGTAATCGTATTCAGGTTCGGGTTCGGGGGGCCAGCGGTATAATCCGTGGACTCGACAGTCAGCATCTGGCGTACAAAGCCAAATTGAGCTCTCTGCGTCTTGGTACGAACACCATTCTCCTCAATCAAAAAAATATTCCCCTGAATACCTCTTTGGAGGTCATCGAGATATCCCCACCACGTCTTGAACTCAATGTCGACAAGATTGTCTCCAAAACTCTACCCGTAAAGGTTGTCTGGCATGGAGAGGTTCCCAATGATCTGGTGCTCAAGGAAACCTGGGCAAGACCGGAAACAATCACCTTGACGGGAGCCAGTGCCGTGCTGTCGGAGATGGAGGAGGTGCCCACCAAGGAGGTGGAACTGCCTGGTGAGGTTCCCCGGATCTGGCAAACAGCCATCGGACTGGACATTCACGAGGAATTGGAGACCGAGGTCGCCGATGTGACGGCTTTTTTCAGATTGGGTCCCAAAACGAGAACCCTGTGGGTCAAACGCCCGGTGACTGTCGTGGCACCCGAGGGGTTCGATTTGATCGTTGATCCTGCCTTTGTGCGACTCAAACTCGAACTTCCTTTGTCCTTGCTGCGTCAGGAAGACTGGCGGGAGACCATCAATCCTCAGGTCGGACCGGATTCGATCACCACAACAGGCAGCTATGAACAAACCTACAAGATCATTCTTCCCGAGGATACGATTTTGCTTGAAGCCAATCCGGTCAATCTGGCTATTACCGTAGAAAAGAAACAGACTAGGGAGAACAAATGACCACGCGTCTTTTTGGAACCGACGGCCTGAGAGGTCAGGCCAATATTTTTCCCATGCAACCCGAACTGGTCCTGCGACTCGGACTGGCTGCCGGACAATACTTTCGCAAGGGGCATCGCAGACACAGGGTGCTTATCGGCAAGGATACCCGGCTCTCAGGGTATGTTTTCGAGTCGGCCCTTACATCGGGTTTTTGTGCCGCTGGCATGGACGTTTTCATGGTCGGTCCCATGCCCACCCCGGCCATTTCCTTTTTGACCAAGAACATGCGTGCCAATCTCGGGGTGGTCATATCCGCGTCACACAATCCGTTTATGGATAACGGGATCAAGTTTTTCGACAAGGACGGGTTCAAGCTGCCGGATCATGTGGAGGACGAGATTACCGAAATGGTCATGAATCCGGACATGAAATGGGATATCCCCCTGCCCGAGGCCATCGGCCGGGCCGCCAAGATCGAAGACAGTGCCGGCCGGTATATTGTCTATCTGAAACACAGTTTTCCGTCCCAATTGACCCTGGATGGTATTCGCATCGTGCTCGACTGCGCCCATGGTGCTACCTACAAGGTCGCCCCGCTTATCTTCGAGGAACTTGGGGCCAAGGTTTTCAAACTGGGTAACGAGCCCGACGGGTTGAACATCAACCGCAAATGCGGCTCACTCTATCCCGGGGTGGCTGCAGCCAAGGTTTTGGAAACCGGTGCCGATATCGGCCTGACCCTGGACGGAGATGGTGACAGGCTCATCGTGGTCGATGAAAACGGACATATCCTGGACGGTGATCAGATCATGGCCATCTGTGCCATGGATCTGATGGACCGCGGTGCCCTTCCGGGAAACACCCTGGCTGCGACCGTCATGAGCAACATGGCCTTAGAGGTATTCATGCAGGAAAAGGGCGGCCGGCTCATCCGAACGCCTGTGGGCGACAGGTATGTTGTCGAGGCCATGCGTAAACAGGGTATCGCCCTTGGCGGGGAACAATCCGGACATACCATTTTCATGGAGCACAGCACGACCGGGGATGGTATCCTGGCCGCGCTGCAGCTTCTGCGGATCATGCGTGAACGTGACAAACCTCTTTCTGAATTGGCTGGACTTTTGCAGCCTTTTCCCCAGAAGCTGGTCAATGTCCATGTTGAACGGAAAATTCCCTTTGAACAGGTCCCTTCCATCAAGAAGGCAATCGCTGATGCCGAGGACCGCCTCAAGGGACGCGGCCGGGTTCTGCTCAGATACTCCGGAACCGAGTCCGTGGCCCGGGTCATGGTCGAATGCGAGGACTGCGGGTTGGTCGATTCACTGACCCAAACCCTGGCCCAGGAAGTGGAACAGGGGCTGGGGGATTGAGTGACACCCCACAAGGGTCCGCCCTTGAACCCGTGTTTGCGAAATCCCGTTCTTCACGTACGTAAAAGGAGAAATATCTCATGAAAATTCGTAAAGTCGTTGTTCCTGTCGCTGGATGGGGCACCAGATCGTTACCAGCCACCAAGAACGTTCCCAAGGAAATTCTTCCTGTCTACAAGAAGCCCACGGTTCAATATGTGGTCGAAGAGGCCATGCAGGCCGGACTCACGGACGTGGTTTTCGTCAACAACCAGAACAAGAAAATCATCGAAGATCATTTCGATTACAATCTGGCCCTGGAATCCCTGCTCGAACGCACCGGAAATATGGAGATGCTTTCGGAGGTCCGCAAGGTGGCCGAGATGGTCAACATCATTTCCGTGCGTCAGAAGAAGCAGCTCGGGCTGGGACATGCGGTGCTCTGTGCCCGGGAGGTCATCAAGGATGAGCCCTTTGCGGTCATGCTGGGGGATGATCTGCTTTTTGATCGTGAGCCCGGGATCAAGCAGCTCATGGAAGTGGCCCGGTCCGAAAACATGCCCGTGGTCGGCGTGGTCGAGGTTCCCCGGGAAAAGGTCGACCGGTACGGTATCCTGCAGGCCGAGGAGTTTGCCCCGGACATGTACCGGGTCCGGGGGATGATGGAAAAGCCTACTCCCGAGGAGGCGCCTTCCAACTTGGCCATGATCGGGCGCTATGTGCTGACCCCTGAAATTTTTGAATATCTGGAGAATCTGGCTCCGGGCAAGGGCGGGGAGATCCAGCTCACAGACGCCCTGCAGCTTCTGGCCAAGAAGAACAGACTGCTGGCCGTCAAGCTCAAGGGGAAACGGTTCGATACCGGTGACTGGGTGGAATATCTTTCGGCCAATATCTATTTTGCCCTTCAGGACAAGGGACTCAGAGACGAGTTGGTTGAAAATCTTCGGTCCATGCTTCCCCGAACCTGATTGTCCGTCTGTTTCTGTTCCAGACGATGGCTTCCGGATTTGTTGTCCGGAACCATCGTCTTTTTTCGTCCCACTGCAGAGGGAGTTTGCATGCATTTTCTGGTCAAGATCATTATGACGGTTCTGGTGCTTGGTTCCTTGAACATGGCGTCCACATGTTTTGCCTTTTTTCCCAAACCCGGTGAAGTGGCCGAAGATGTCAGAAGGGAAATGCAACCCTTGTCTTCCTTTCAGGCCATCGTGTCCTTTCCCGACTATCCCGAAATAACATGCAACCTTTGGGTGCAGGGGGAGACCTGGCGTCAGGAGTTCGTGGATGCCTCCAAAGAGAGCCCCCGGCTTGCACGAGTTGCCCTGGGTACCCGGACCTCCCTTGCCAGGGCATTTCCCCGTCAGGGACGTGCTGTCCTTCCCTGGCTCGTTATCTGGCAGTTTCCTGTGAGTACCTGGATAGACAAAGGCATGGATCCTACGGTCATGTCCTATCAATTTCTCCTCGACCGTCCCTGTCTGGTCATGGGGGCCGAAGATGGACAACTCCTGGCAACCCAATTGTGGATCGACAACGAACGCCACGTGCCTCTGCGCGTCATGTGGCAAAAAGAGAATGGAAGCTGCGATCTGATATGGGATGAGTGGTCGAGGATCGGTAATTTCTGGCTTCCCCACAGGGTATGGTATACAGGGGATGGTCAACGTTCCCTTGAGATGCATGTTCGCTGGAACGGGGTGAATATTCCCCTGAACAAGGATCTTTTTTCTCCGCGTGTCATGGACCGACAATTACAGGGCAAGGCAATGTATTCCTCTGATTCGCCGCTGTTCACTCTTTTGGATGCGTGTCCCCTCTACGTCCAAACCTCCCGTTGATTCCTGCCATGGAACCTGTCTGCTGGGATGTCGCCATCATAAGCGCTCCGTTTTCCACCTTGACCTATGAGCTTCCCGGGTATTTTCCCGTATCATTCTGGCACAGTGGTCTCGTGGTAGTCGTTCCCATGGGCAGGGGATATCGGATTGGGGTTCTGCTCGGTCCCTCAACGATCAGGCAAACTACATTTCGAATCCGGAACATTCTCTGGCCGGCCTGCTCCAGGGATTGTCTGGACAGCGGGTATGTCGCGCTCCTTCAGGATCTGGCCCTCAGACAATCTCAGCTTCCCGGTCGTGTCCTGGGCAATGTGCTTCCCCGGTTTCTCAAGGATGTCAAACCCCTGTTTCTCGATACAGCCTTAGGCGAAGAGATCACTGTTTCCGGCCTGGCCCGCATGGACGAATCGGCTCTCCAGGATCTGAGTGCCAAATGGCTTGCCGGATCCATGGTCAGAAAGTACGTCGCCCCCAAAGAGGAAAAATATTGCTACGTTGTCCATGATCCGCCGTGGCCGATACGTCCCAATGCCATGCGTCAATGGGATATTCTGCACTATCTCTGGGACAAACGGGGTGCTGCCTGGTCGCAGGTCCGCAAGGAGGTGGAGGGGGCAAACGCCGGTATATTGGAGTCCCTGACATCCAAGGGGCTGGTCGGTGTGCGTTCGACCCCGTACGAACCCGAACCGCCTTTGCCTCGGGAGTTCAAGGAGATTTTTCCCCTTTCCGCCGAACAGACCAGGAGTCTTGAAACGTTGCGGGGACTGCTGGCCAAACCGGCTCCAGCCTCCTGCCTGGTGCACGGTGTGACAGGAAGCGGCAAGACCAGGGTGTATCTGGAACTGGCCCGGGCCTGTCTGGAGAATGGTCAACGGGTTCTGCTTCTGGCCCCGGAAGTGGCCATTGCCCTGCAGCTTTTTGCCGAGGCTCGGGGTTTTTTCCCTGACAGGGAGGTTCTGTTGTATCACGGGTACCAGTCGCCACGAACCCGGGAGGCGACCTTTGCCCGGATGGCTGAAGACACGAAACCCCTTGTCGTCGTGGGAACGAGGTCGGCCCTTTTTCTTCCAGGTCCTGATCCGGGCCTGATCATCCTGGACGAGGAGCATGACGGCTCCTTCAAGCAGGACGAACGATTGGTCTACCATGCCAAGGAGGTCGGATATTACCGGGTCCGGCGATCGAACGGGCTGCTCGTTCTCGGTTCGGCCACGCCGGACATGAAGACCTTTCATGCAGCCAGTGAGCAGGATATCGGACTGGTTTCCATGACCCGGCGGATCGGCACGACGACCCTGCCGGACATCCGTCTAATCGACCTGAAGACCTCTCCGGCCGTTGCCGGTCCCTTTGCAGCCATCTGCCGTCAGGAATTGGACACCGCGCTGGCCGCAGGTGACCAGGTCATCGTCATGCACAATAGAAGGGGATACGCCCCGGTCCTGTATTGTGAGGATTGTGGTGAACCAGCCCAATGTCCTCAATGTCGGATCAGTCTGACCTATCACAAGGATGTGAACCGCATGGTCTGTCACTATTGCGGATTCACCCGGCCCTTTCCCATGATCTGCGATCACTGCGGGGGATCGATCTTCCAGCCTGTCGGGGCCGGCACGGAAAAGCTCGAGGAATTCTTGTCCCGTTCCCTTCCCGAGGGAACCGGAATAGCCCGTCTGGACCGGGATTCCTCCCGGCGTCAGGGGCAGATGGAGCAGATTCTCGATGAATTTGCCAAGGGACGGCAGCAGGTGCTCGTGGGAACCCAGATGCTCAGCAAGGGACATCATTTTCCCGGAGTGACCCTTGTGGTGGTGGTTGACGGGGATCTGGGACTCAATCTTCCCGACTACCGGGCCACGGAACGGACCTTTCAATTGCTGGTTCAGGTGGCGGGCAGGGCCGGTCGGGGTGAAAAACCGGGCAAGGTGCTCATTCAGACCCGCAATCCAGACCACTATTGCTGGGGGTTCATCCGCACGAACGATTACACCGGATTCTACACCCAGGAAATCGAGAAACGCAGAAGGTTCTCCTATCCCCCATTCATCAAACTGGGGCTTTTGCGCATCAGCTATCCGCTTGAGTGGAAAAACGGGACTGACCGGATACAACGGGTTCGTGAGCTCATTGAAAGTCAGGCCTTTCGGCTGGGATTGCGAGTCCTTGGTCCGGCTCCTGCTCCCCTGCAGGTTTTACGGGGCCGTCTTCGATTCCAATGTTTGATCAAGGCGGATACCTGGCCGGCCATCAGACAGCTTTTTGCGGCTGTGGATCACCATTTTGGAAAAGATCGTCATCTGAGATTCACCTATGACCTCGATCCGGTAAATATGCTCTGATTTCCACATTCCCATGGCCCGGGGCTGATGTGGTCCTGTGGCTTTTTGCCTTGTTACAGTCGACTGGAAATTTCCTCGCCGGCCTCGTTACCTTCAACCGCTTGGATGAAAACAGCATTCGTTGTGATCCCCGGTCATTTTGCTCTTGAATTTGAAGCGACTCGAGGCTAGGGAAGAACCGCCCGTCACTGAGAGATGGACGTTGGGAAATTTTCGTCTGCCATCTCCTCGGGCCGGTTACAATAATGACCACGAGGGGTGCACGATTCCGGGCTGGGGATACAAGAGAACTTTCTATAAGGAGCAGGACCATGAAGAGAACGCGGGTGAGCCAGGCCCTTGCGGCAGAATCCGGTATGGATGATATGACTCTGTGCGGATGGGTACGCACAAAACGGGATGCCAAGGGATTCTCCTTTCTGGAGGTCAACGATGGCTCCTGTTTGAAGAATATCCAGGTGATCATTGACCAGGGCATTTCAGGTTATGAAATACTGCCTGACATCACTACCGGAGCCTCGATCAAGGTTATGGGTTCGCTGGTGGAATCCCCGGGCAAGGGGCAGAAATGGGAGGTTCGGGCCAAGGAAATCGCATTGCTCGGTTCTGCTGATCCCGCGACCTTTCCCCTGCAGAAAAAAAGGCATTCCGACGAGTTTTTGCGCTCCATCGCCCATTTGCGTCCCCGGACCAACAAGTACGGCGCCATTACCCGGATCCGGTCGGAACTCTCCTATGCCATTCATACCTATTTCAGGGACAAGGGGTTTTACCATATTCACTCGCCGGTGATCACGGGTTCGGATTGTGAAGGGGCCGGAGAGATGTTCACGGTGACCGGGTTCGATTTTGACAAGCTTCCCCTGCATGAGGGCACGGTCGATTTTGGGCAGGATTTTTTCGGGAAAAAGGCGTCCCTCACGGTTTCAGGCCAATTGTCGGCCGAGAACATGGCCACGGCCCTGGGGAATGTGTACACCTTCGGCCCGACCTTTCGGGCGGAGAATTCCAATACTCCCAGGCATGCGGCCGAGTTCTGGATGCTCGAACCGGAAATGGCCTTTGCCGACCTCGCCGACGACATCGACCTCGGCGAGGAGTGCACCAAGTATTTCATCAACCATGTCCGGGAACATTGCCGGGATGATCTGGATATTTTCGGACGGTTCGTGGACAAGACCTTGTTCGCCACCCTGGACAATATCGTTGACAATGAATTTGTCCGCCTCCCCTATGCCGAGGCCATCGAGATCCTGAAGAGGGCCAAGGCGAAGTTTGAATATCCTGTAAAATTCGGTCTGGACCTGCAGACCGAGCACGAACGGTATCTGACGGAGAAGCATTTCAAGAAGCCGGTGGCCGTGTATGATTATCCCAAGGAAATCAAGGCGTTTTATATGCGTCTTAACGATGACAACCGTACGGTTGCGGCCGTGGACATTCTGGTTCCCCGAATTGGTGAGCTCATTGGCGGCTCCCAGCGCGAAGAACGGCTCGATGTCCTTGATGGCCGCATCCAGGAAATGGGATTGAACAATGACGATTATTGGTGGTACAGGGATCTGCGTAAATTCGGCAGCGTTCCCCACGCCGGGTTCGGCATGGGATTTGAGCGGCTGCTCATGCTCATAACCGGGGTGACCAATATCCGTGACGTGATTTCCTTTCCCCGGACCGTGAATCATCTCGAGTTCTGATCCCTTCAGGAACATTTAGGCAACGCCCTTTCTGCTGCGGACCATCATCAAAAAGGGCGTTGCCTGCTGAAAAGGGTTGCCTGAGGGGGTTGTATCTACGGTGGATTATCAGCGTCATTGCCTATCTGCTCTGTGTCTTTTCAACCAGTTGAAAAAAAGTTTCAAAAGATTTTCAAAACAAGTTGACAGGTGGGATTGTCTTGGATAGAGACTCCTTTCTTGCCGCGTTGACAGCATTTGACGCGGTTGTTTTTTTGAGCAGCAGTGATCTTTGAATGAGCAACAGGGGTCAGTATACCGATGCCGAAATACGATTTTATGAAGTAAAAAAGTTTTAGAAAACTTCAAAAACTCGTTGACACCGGATAAGGAGATAGATAGACACTTCTTCCTCGCCGCAACTGGATGCAAAAGTAATGCGGTAAAGGTTGTAAACCTGATCTTTGATTGAGAAACTTGTTGACACGGCTGTTCGCAGGAGATTAGAAGCTGCGTTTTGCTGATGGAGACAGGCAAGGTCTTTGACAATTAAATAGCGAGTTAGAACATATTAAGGTTTTAAGCATAAAGGTCAGCTTGAGAGAGCTGGCTTGGGTTCATTTCATAACTGGAGAGTTTGATTCTGGCTCAGAATGAACGCTGGCGGCGTGCCTAACACATGCAAGTCGAACGAGAAAGCCCCTTCGGGGGTAAGTAGAGTGGCGCACGGGTGAGTAAC
>NZ_JBSPZA010000051.1:0-11721 GCF_053851535.1 Desulfoplanes sp. PS50
AAGTACCTCCCAAGGCGGAGTCAAACCAAGTGCTTTCTGGAAGAGATCTAAGTCTTTCATAGCTGCTTTTCCTACTCGGTGGCCCCCCAGATCTCAACCCCCTACCCACACGAAACAGCGAGGAGCCACTAAAAAAATCAGTTTCTGTTTAGATTTATACATTTGTTTACTGCTCATGTTAATCAGCCGGTCAATTTGAAGTCGAAACTGTGCAATACGTTAGGAATAAAATATTTACAGCAACGAGCTTTAACAAAAGGTAGTCTTGGATAAGTATGACTGAACGAAAAGGAATAATTCTAGCGGGCGGATCTGGTACTCGATTGTATCCCTTGACCAAGGGCGTCAGCAAACAGCTCATGCCCATCTACGACAAGCCCATGATCTACTACCCCCTGAGTACCCTTATGCTTACGGGAATCCGGGATATCCTGATCATCTCCACCCCCATCGACCTTCCTTTTTTCCAGCGTCTCCTCGGCGATGGCTCCCAGTGGGGGATCTCCCTGTCCTATGCGAAGCAACCCTCTCCGGATGGTTTGGCCCAGGCTTTTATCATCGGAGAGAAGTTCATCGGTTCTTCTGATTGCGCTCTGGTGCTTGGAGACAACATTTTTTTTGCCCACACCTTGTCCGAAAAGCTGCGTCGGGCCGATGCCAGACCCGAAGGGGCTACCGTCTTCGGGTACCATGTATCTGACCCGCTAGCCTATGGCGTGGCTGGATTCGACGCTGCGGGTAATGTCACCTCTCTGGAGGAAAAGCCTGCCAACCCCAAGTCCAATTACGCGGTGACCGGCCTGTATTTCTATGACAATCAGGTGGTGGACATTGCCAAATCCATCGAACCTTCACCCCGGGGGGAACTGGAAATCACCGACGTGAATACCCGGTACCTGGAAATGGGCAAACTCTGTCTTGAAAAGCTGGGCCGGGGAAGTGCCTGGCTGGATACCGGGACTCACGATAACCTCATGGATGCCTCTCGGTTCGTTCAGACCATCGAGAAGCGGCAGGGTCTCAAGATCGCCTGTCCCGAAGAGATCGCTTTCCGCCAGGGCTTCATCGATGCGGATCAACTCCGGGTCATGGGAGAAGAGCAGAAGAAGAGCGGATATGGAACCTACCTTTTGAATTTGCTTGCAAGTGGAGAATAGATCGTGCAGTTTATCAAGACCGACATTCCGGATGTCGTGATCATCGAACCCCGCGTGTTCGGCGACGAGCGGGGCTTTTTCATGGAAACCTGGCAGCGGAAAACCTTTGCCGAAAGCGGCATTGATTACGATTTCGTGCAGGACAACCACAGCCTTTCCGGCAAGGGCATTCTGCGCGGCCTGCACTACCAGATCAAACAGCCCCAGGGAAAATTGGTGCGGGTCATCAGCGGCGAGGTGTTTGATGTGGCCGTGGACATCCGGAAAGAATCGCCCTGGTTCGGTAAGTGGGTCGGGGTCATGCTGAGTGCGGAAAATAGACGCCAGCTCTGGGTGCCGCCCGGGTTTGCCCACGGCTTCTACGTGGTCAGCGATCAGGCTGAATTTGTGTACAAGTGCACTGATTTTTATGCTCCGGAGTATGAGCGGTCCATCATTTGGGATGATCCTGATCTGGGCATTACATGGCCTTTGGATGGAGTGCAGCCGTTGCTTTCTGGAAAGGACACGGCTGGAGTGCCGTTCTGTAAGGCGGAATTTTACTGAACTGAAGTTACGCACGCGATGGTGTAGAACGCAGAAAAAGAAGAGAATGGTCCACGGATCACACGGATGCACACGGATTGAAGACAAGGCAGATTCTTTGATCCTCTTCATTCTTAAATCTTTGCTAACCCGTGTGCAAAAGTACTAATATCTCAGTGCATTTCTTCTCTTGCCTAACACCTAAAACCTAAAACCAAATGATAAACATCACGCATATTGGCGGACAAAACACCATCACCGGTTCCTGTCACCTTCTGCAATCCAAGGGTATCAACATGCTCATCGATTGCGGTATGGCACAGGGGCACGACACCGTCACGCCCATGCAGTCCTGGTCCGTCTCCCCGACAGATATCCACTACCTCTTCCTTACCCACGCTCACATTGACCACATTGGCCGCATCCCCGAGCTCATCGCCCACGGCTTTAAAGGCGAAATCCTCTGCACCCACCCGACCAAGGCGCTCCTGCTTCCCCTTCTCAAAGACGCCCTCTCTTTCACGGATTTCGACCGCCGCCAAAAGCAAAATCTCCTCGAGCGCATCGACGAACTCTCCTACAGCTTTGAGTTCGGCGAAGATTTCACCCTGAAAAAAGGAATCCATTTCAAATTCCAAAAAGCCGGCCACATCCTCGGCTCCGCCTTTATCCGTTTCGATCTTTCCGACAATTATTCCATCGTTTTCTCCGGCGACCTCGGCAGCACAAATACCCCCATCCTGTGCGATCCCGACACCAGCGACCCGTGCGACCATCTGCTCCTCGAATCCACCTACGGCAACCGTCTCCACGGTGACCGTACCCATCGCACCGAACGCCTCGGCCATATCCTGACCCGTTGCCTGGCCGACTCCGGCAAAGTCTTCATCCCGGCCTTCGCCTTGGGCCGCACCCAGGAATTCATCTACGAAATGGACCGGTTGAACATCGCCGAGAACCTGAATGTTCCGGTGTATATCGATTCCCCCCTGGGCCTAGAAATCACCCGCTCGTACCACACTCTGGCTCCGTTTTGGGACCATGAGGCCAAATCCCTGTACGCTTCCGGCGACCACCCCCTGAATTTCAAGAACCTGCACGCCGTACGCGACCACGCTCACCATCTTGACCTGGTGCATGAATCCGGCCCCATGATTGTGCTGGCCGGGAGCGGCATGTGTTCAGGCGGTAGGATCGTGGACCATTTGCGTTATGGGCTTGGCGACTCCAGAAACGATATTCTGTTTGTTGGACACCAGTCCGGCGGGACGCTGGGCAGCGACCTGTTGCGATATGGCGATCGGCCGGGAGGGTATGTGTATATCGACGGTGAACAAATGGAGATTCGTGCCAAGGTGCATCGATTGACCGGGTATTCAGCTCATGCGGACCAGCAGGGCTGGTTGATTGGGTTCGGAGTATGGGGGATGTGCCGGAGAAAATTCGGTTGGTGCATGGAGAAAAGGACGGGAAGCGGGGGCTCAGGAAAGCTCTGGAGGAACAACTTCCCCTCTGAATTGTGTCAGAGGACCTGTCTTGCAAATGAAATTCTTAAGCTGAGATGTTCACGCTATAATGGGACATTTGACCGCACATTTGAAAAGCACGAAAGCGAAAATAATGAGCGCATCACCCCGGGAAAGCCAAATTTAACTCTTGTCAAGTAAGGCCCCCCCCCTTTGAGCGGATGCCATGGATTTTATGTGACCAGTGATGAGGCTGAATTTGTGTATAAATGCACAGATTTCTATGCCCCTGAATACGAACGGTCTATTATCTGGAATGACCCTGATATTGGCATCAGATGGCCACTCATGGGAGACGTTCCCTTGCTCTCAGAAAAAATCGGAAGGGGAGAGCGTTTAGGGATGCAGATATATTTGAGTGAAAATATCGATCACAATCTTATCGCTATCATCTACCTTATTGAGGACGGTTGAATTTTGCCCTACCCACTTGAAACAGCGATGACTATGGAATATAAAGTAATTAACGAAACGAACTATTTAATAAAACTTAAAAGAAGGTAATATGAAAAGAATCATTACATATGGGACTTTTGACTTACTTCATTATGGGCATATAAATCTTTTGCGACGGGCTAAACAGCTGGGTGATTATCTGGTAGTAGCTCTTAGTACAGATAGTTTTAATTGGAATTCAAAAAAGAAAAGATGTTATTTCGAATATAAAAAGCGTAAAGCATTGTTAGAGGCTGTGCGTTATGTTGACTTAGTTATACCTGAGAATAACTGGGAGCAAAAAGTAGAAGATATAACGGTTTATAATATTGATATCTTCATAATGGGTGATGACTGGGTAGGTAAGTTTGATTTTTTGAAAGAGTACTGTGCGGTAAAATATCTACCCCGTACGCCAGAGATTTCTACAACGCAAATTAAAAATGATATGAGATCATAATTGTGTTATTAAAGGAAAATGCTCAGTGAGATTAAATAAAATTATAGATATTATTTTTTCCTTTTTTGTTTTTATTATTTCTTTAATAACAAAAAATAGCAATGTATGGTTGTTTGGATCTCAAGGAGGTTATAGCTATTCAGATAATTCAAAATACTTTTTTGAATGGATACTAAACAATTATAAAGATCAAGTTTGTTACTGGGTAACTAAAGATAAAAAAATATATAACACTTTGCTAGATAATAAAATTCCTGTTATCTATTTTTATAATTTTAAAAGTATTGTTTTAGTTGCTAGAGCCAAATATATAGTATGTACACACAGTCATATTGGAAATGATGTCTGTAAATTTGTAAGTAAAGATAAGTTTTTAATTACTCTTTGGCATGGTATACCACTTAAGAAACTCGGTGTAGCTCGAAAAAGAAATTATAGAAAATATTTATATATAAAAAATGAGCCTGATATTTTTTTAGTTACATCAAAAAGGGATGCTGAGCTTTTTAGTGGATTGTATCATATAGGTATAGATAAATTTTTCATTGGAACTTACCCTAGGGTAAATAATCTTATATCTATAGCTGAAAATGAACGGATGATTTTATATGCGCCAACATTTAG
The DNA here is from genome assembly GCF_053851535.1 of Desulfoplanes sp. PS50. Taxonomy (NCBI): domain Bacteria; kingdom Pseudomonadati; phylum Thermodesulfobacteriota; class Desulfovibrionia; order Desulfovibrionales; family Desulfoplanaceae; genus Desulfoplanes; species Desulfoplanes sp. PS50. The sequence goes on from NZ_JBSPZA010000051.1 coordinate 4,728, forward strand.
AGATAGGATGGGGCAGGACTACTATAATGAAAAAATTTTTCCTTGTATGAGTGAACTAGAAAAACTTAATCGAATTTTGCTTAAGTTTGATTATAAGTTTGTCATAAAGCTTCATCCTTATATAGATGCAAATTTTCCTAATTTGATTAATTTTTCTAATATAGAAATTGTATTACCTTATGAAGATATCCAAACTGTTTTATGTAAGGCTGCCATACTAATCACAGATTATTCATCTGTTTATTTTGATTATCTGAACTTGGATAGAGAAATAATATTTTTTATACCTGATTATAGTTGGTATTATCAGGATGAGAACCGAGGTTTTATATATAATTATGAGGAAGTTACGCCAGGAGTCAAAGTCAGTAATTGGAGCGAATTGCGGAAATGTTTGCTAAGTAAATTTTCTGGTGATGATGTGGTTAGTTTTTCTAAAAGTAGAAGAGAAGTTCTTGATTTTTTTTATACTAGAAGAGATCTTAATAATGCTGATTTATTTAATAAATGTAAAGAAAAGACGGCCTCAGGTTTAAAGTACAAAACATGAGACAATCCTAAAATTTTTGAATTTAAATAATGAATACAGTCTTTAAATATAGCAGGAAGAGGCAATAGATTCGTTGCCGAGAAATGCGAGATTTCTCATTTTTGAAGTTTTTTGCGCTATTGATATCGGTGGGAGGTGCATCCGATTTTGTCGGGAAGAATTCTAAGCGTGAAACAGACCTGCGCATTCAGAAAAAATCCAGTTTTTCTTTGCTTTTCGAAGTTATTACGGGGGGGGCGAAGAGGACACCGGATTTTAGGCTACTGGGATTGTCCTTTGCTATTGCCCCTCCCCTGTGAGCGCTTACCCTGTTCCGTAATTATCTGGTTTGGCGAGTAATGATGATTGTTTTGCTGGGGGCATCCGCTAGCAGTGAGATGATTTCGAGCATGCTGTTTTGTAAATTTTCAATTTGAGAGCTTCCGGAACATTCATCCTGAGATTTGTTATAAAAGAGATGTTGTATGGCATTTGAATTAAAAAAGAATCAAAAAAAAGAATATAATGTTACGACTATTGATAAATTTGTTACATGGGTAATATTAATATTTATTCCGTTATCAACGTATGCTACACCATTGCAAGGGGTAACGGTTGGTGACATAATACTTGTTTTCTGTATTTTTTTCGTTTTGATTGATATATTAAAAAAACATATTGCGTTGACAAATATTGTATGTAAGCCACTATTTATATTTTCTTTTTTTATTTTTATCCATACTTGTATTTATTGGTTGTTTGATTCTGATTTGTTTGATGTGGCTTTTTTAAGTGTTAGTAGATATATTTTGTATCTTTTTGCTGTCATGTTATTTGTAAAATATTATTTTAACAAAATTTATGGAATAAAAATTTATACTTATTTAGCTTTAGTGTTTACTTGCTATATTATTGTTCAGTTTGTTGCTTTTGCTTATTTTAAGATTATTTTGCCTACTACTTTTTTTGGGCTGCCTTCATATGCACCAGTGTTGGAAATTGAATCTTATTTGAGTTACTTTCATTTTTTGTATCGTCCGCGATGTGTATTTGTAGAACCTGCTCATTTTGTTGTATATCAATCATTGTTTTTGTATGTAGTATTAAATAGTGAAATATATATTTTTAGGAAAAGATATATACTTGCAGCATTTATTACTTTGGGGATAATTATATCTGGATCTACAACTGGTATTGCAATTATTTTATTTTGTTGGTTTAAAACCATAAGAGGGTTGATAAACATAACAAGTTTAAAATCGTTGTTATTGACAATGTTTTTAACTTTATTTATAATATGGACTTTTCATTTTGAATATATTCAAAAAATAATTGAAAGGTTTTGGAAGAATGACAGTTTTACGGGACACTCGGTTGTGGGGCGATTTGGTAATTATTCTGTTTTATTTGATGATAATATCCCTTTTCTGCAAAAAATTTTTGGGCAAGGATTTGGATTTGATATAAATTTTTATCTTCCTAGTTATGGAACATTGTTTCTATATTTAGGCTATATTGGACTAATAGTTTTTGTTATAATGATGCTGCATGCTTATCTGCACGCATCAAAAGATGGAAAAGGTTTCATACTATTATTATTGATGATATGCATAGGAACGAATGCGTTGTTCGGTATTACAAGCGTACTATTTTTTACGTTAATATATTCAGAAGTTGAGCCGCAGGCTAAGCGGAATCGTAACAGCTCATAGGGCTCCATTACTTTGAAGAGGTGCATCTGCTACTTAGCGGAGAAATTTCAGACGAAATTTTGTTTTTCGCATATTTTTGTGATCATCTGATATTACGCAAGATCAGTTTCTTTTCTTAGCGGGACAAAAGAGTAAGTCCCCCATTTTTTTAGAGTCACCAACTTTTGTGAAATTTTTTGTCTTTTGGTGTGGTGTGTTGTCAAGTAGCCTTCTAAAACTGTCGGATGCATCTGCTTCCTCTTAACTGGAGACGTATATTGAAAACAGCGATTGTAATATTAAATTATAATGATGCCGTTACCACTATGTCATTGGTGTCATCTATTAAGAATTATAGATCGTTAAATCATATTGTTATTGTTGATAATTGTTCTACAGATCAGTCTTATACGCAATTAATCGCTTTAAAATCTGAGAAAATTGATGTTATCAAAAGCGATAAGAATGGTGGATATTCTTATGGAAATAATTATGGAATAAAATTTATTATAACTAATTATGAAGTTGATATTTTTTTTATAGCAAATCCAGATGTCTTATTTGAAGAAAAAATAATTTTTGAAATTATAGAACAATTTGAAAAAACTAGTTATGCGATGTTATCGGGCGTAATGTGTTATCCAAATGGAAATGTTGTTACTTATCCTATAGGAGTAATACACTCTTATTTCGATGATATTGTTAGCTGTTTTATGGCAATATCATCTTTTAGAAAAAGATATAAGATGCCTGTCGTCGATTATTCGAAAAATATAATTGATGTTGATATTTTACTAGGTTCTTTTTTTGCTATAAGGGCATCTGTGATCAAAACAATTGGTTGTTTCGATGAAGGTACATTTTTGTATTGCGAAGAAAGAATACTCGGTAGAAGACTGCAAGATAATGGTTATAAAATTGGTCTTATTCCCCATGTAACATATCTGCATGCTCATGGAAGTTCTACTGGGAATAATTGTAATGCTCTTAAAACGCGAAAGATGCTTTTTGACTCAAGGTTTTATTATCAATTAAAATATAATAATATAAACTGGTTTCAAAAAAAAATGTTTAAAATTTGTACGAAATTCTCATTGTTAGAGTTTCGTGCCTATTTGATGTTTAAAAAAATATTTACCCGTTTATCACGATAAATCAAAAGGTAAGCACCCGCATCCAGAGGACTTGCTTTTGAGAAGATTGATTTCACATGCCAAGTTTGCCTGCAAAGGCGAAAATTTGAATTTGCCACAAATACCAAAGGGCTTGCCCTCGCAAACTACCGCTACCGAAGAACCTTAAAAATTATGCAACCACATATAATTCAAATTATCCCCACACCAACAGGTGGCGGTGCCGAAGTCCTTGTCCGTGAGCTTGGCCAGAGCATTGCGTCTGAAAATTTCACATCTGAAGTCATTTATTTTAATTCAAATATAAAACTGAAAAAAAATATACAATATCATGAAAATGAGTCTGAACTTGGTGTAAGTTCAAGCAATTTTTTTGCTATATTTAAGTTGCGTTCTATATTGAAAAAAAGAATATTAGAATATGACGATGTGCTTGTCCATGCACATCTTACATGGCCTTTTTATTTTGTTGCATTGGCGACACTATTTCTTAACGTAAAACTAATTTATACAGAGCATAGCACTGTAAATAAACGTCGAAAAATAGATATCATTAAGTATTTCGAACGATATGTATATAGGCGATATCTGCGGTTTATTTGCATCAGCAATGGCGTTCAAGAATCCCTTGGAACGTGGGTTGGTAGCAGATTGGCCACTCGAATGATTGTTGTTCCGAATGGTGCTCGAATGTATGAATTGAAGCATAGAAGCCCGTTGCAAAATAGCTCGAAGATCAAATTCGTTTCAGTGGGCTCGTTGACAAAAAAGAAAGGCTTTTCCACAGCGATTCGTGCCATATCAGAACTTCGTGAATCTGTTGAGAGCTATAAAGTCATCGGCGAAGGACCTGAGCGTGGTCATCTGGAGCTTTTGATTGCGGAACTTGGATTAGAAAAAAAAATTCACCTTGTAGGTTGGTCGGATGCTATCGAAAGTTACTTTCATGAGGCAGATATTCAGCTCATACCGTCAATTTGGGAAGGCTTTGGATTGGTAGCTGTAGAGGGTATGTCTACTGGACTCCCTGTTGTTGCGTCAAACGTGGACGGGTTACGAGAAGTGCTTAACCCCGACAATCCGGGTACATTTTTGGTTGATAACTATCAAAATCCGACAAATTGGGTAGATGCAATCCAAAACTGTATTCTTCGAACACAGAGTGATCGATTGGTCATTGAAAATGCGGCAAGAGGTCAGGCTGAACATTTTGGTCTCAAACGTATGGTCAGCGAGTATAGTAAAATATATAAAGAGATATTTGAATCATAAACCAAGGTTGCGATTTTGCCATTGAAAAATGAATTTTTTACTGATTGCTGTCGAAATATATGAAAATTTTTATCATGGGTGCTCTACCCAGATCCCTGGTCAACTTCCGGGGTAATCTTATCCGTACGATGGTTAATGCCGGCCACCAAGTAATAGCTTTGGCTGCCCCAGCTTCCCCGCAATTCATCAATCAAATCGAAGAGCTAGGGGCTGAATTCCATCCCTTTCCGGTTCAGCGCAACGGCCTAAACCCTCTCAAGGACTTGCACACCTTTTTTTCCCTGTACAAAATATTTCGAAAAACCAAACCGGATATCATCCTCGCCTATACCATCAAGCCGGTCATCTGGGGCGGGCTGGCGGCTGCTTTTGCCGGACGGTTGCGTTTTTATGGGCTGATTACCGGCCTGGGGTTTGCCTTTGAGGGCTGCGGGTTCAAACGGAAAATTTTGCGACTCCTGGTTTCCTCCCTGTATCGCTTGGCGTTGTTACGGGCCAGAGCTGTTATTTTTCAAAACAGGGACAATCAAGATACCTTTATCCGGTTCAAGATTGTACCGGCTGCCAAATGTTCGGTGGTCAATGGTTCCGGGGTGAATGTGCATCGGTTTAAGGCGATGCCGTTGAAAAAATCCCCGCCAACATTTCTCCTTATCGCCCGCCTGCTCAATGAAAAGGGCATCAGGGAATATGCTCGGGCTGCACAGAGCGTTAAAGCGCGGTATCCTGATGCGGTTTTCAACCTGCTCGGTCCGGAAGACCCTTCCCCAGACGGGGTGCCCCTTAAGAACGTGCAAAAATGGCATGATCAGGGCGTGATTCGCTATCTGGGTACAACCAGCGATGTTCGTCCGTATCTGGCTGATTGTCACGTTTATGTTCTTCCCTCATACCATGAAGGCATGCCCAGGACAGTCATGGAAGCCATGGCCACAGGCCGACCTGTTTTGACTACAGATGCCCCTGGCTGTCGGGAAACCGTGCTCTCCGGTGAAAACGGTTTTCTTGTTCCGGTCCGTGACGCTGATGCTCTGGCCGAGCGTATGATCTGGTTCATTGAGCACCGGGATCAGTGGGAGCGGATGGGGATGCGGAGTCGGGAGATGGCAAAGGAGCGGTTTGATGTTCGGATTATTAATCGGGAGTTGATGAGTGCCTTCGGCGTTGATGGGTGATGGCCTTCGGCGTTTATGGTTGATGGATGTTGGAAAAACATCAACTGTCAACAGTCAACAATCAACTGCTTTTTTCTGCTTCGCGGCGTTGATGGTTGATGGCCTTCGGCGTTGATGGTTGATGGATGTTGGAAGAACATCAACTGTCAACAGTCAACAATCAACTGCTTTTCTCTGCTTCGCGGCGTTGATGGTTGATGGCCTTCGGCGTTTATGGTTGAGGGACGTTGGAAGAACATCAACACTCAACAATCAACCATCAACTGTCTTTTTCAACAATCAACAATCAACAATCAACAATCAACAATCAACTGCTTTTCTCTGCTTCGCGGCGGATCCTATGTATTGAAATTTCGACGAAATTTTTGTTCCAACAGGAAGGGATGTTATGATTACGCGATTGTACATACATAATTTTAGGACGTTGCTTAATTTTGAGGTGCAGTTGAAGGATTTTAATCTGCTGATTGGCAGAAACGGGTCCGGGAAGACGTCTATTCTCGAGGTGTTGGGGAGGTTGCGACGGTTTATTGTCGATGGAGCAGGTGTTGATGATTTATATCCTGAAAAGGATATCAGTACGCTGGCGTCAAAGATGAGTGGAAGGTTTGAAATTGATGTTCATACAGGTGGTATGGACTTTCGGTACGAGATAGAGATTGCGCACGATCTTGAGAAAAAAAAGTCTCGAATCGAAAAGGAAGTATTGCTGGAAGACGGGAATATTATTTTTGAAAATATAATGGGTGAAGCCACGTTGTATAATGACTCATATGGTAAAGGGCCGAGTTTTCCCATAGACTGGTCCCGTTCCGGGCTCAATGTGGTTATGCCGCGAGACGACAACACCAAACTTATCGCTTTTAAGGAATATATGGGAAATGTTTGTGTGAGCAGGCTCAACCCCATGGTCATGCGGGCTGAAAGCAGGGGGGAGGCACAAACCCCGGCCGAAAATATGGAACATTTTTCCGATTGGTACCGGTACCTGTTGCAGGCCGAGCCGGGGAAAACCGCCTTGATCTCTCAGAAGTTGGCTCCGGCACTTCCCGGTTTCAAGTATTTGACTCGACTTTCGGGGTTAGCGATTAGTCGTTAATAGTTTGTTTTTATTGACAAGAAGTCCTTTTTCACCAACGAAACTATCCATATTTTTTTGGACTAGTTCCAAAATGCTTCCAAGGACATTTGCCG
>NZ_JBSPZA010000052.1:0-11510 GCF_053851535.1 Desulfoplanes sp. PS50
CTATGCGGTTGACCGGGGATCAGAGAATTCCTTGGAATGGAAGATTTTAGACGAGTCTGAATTGTAGTAAATCGTCATTCATTTCGGATAGTTGATGTATTTTGAGCCGAACCCGGTTGATTCTAAGGCCGAAAAACGGGCTTTTTTGAGTCATAAAACCAATAATATTAGCCACTTTATGGGGTCAGACCCCACGGGCAAATTAAATACTCAAGGTAGGAGCCGTATGAGGTAATTCCTCACGTACGGATCTGTGCGGGGGGTGCTGGGCAACCGGCATTCCTACCGCGACCCCAGACAATGACAATGGCCCAACGACACGACAAAGACATGGGGGGCCAACGAAACAGTGTCTGCCCCCTGTGTCAGGAAAGGTTTTAAATAAAAACTGCCTTTATTTCGCATGTTCCGCGTACCCGGGGGGCAGGCTCTGTTTAGCTGGCAAAATAAAAGGAAACTCAATGTTCACCAACAAATCCATTCTTATCACCGGCGGTACAGGTTCATTCGGCAAACAGTATACAAGAACCATTCTTGATCGCTATACCCCAAAAAAAATCGTCATCTATTCCCGCGACGAACTCAAGCAGTTCGAGATGCAGCAGGTCTTTAATGATCCGTGCATGCGCTATTTCATCGGCGATGTCCGAGACAGAGAGCGCATGTCCATGGCCATGCGCGGGATTGATTACGTCATCCATGCTGCGGCCCTGAAACAGGTGCCGGCGGCAGAGTACAATCCCACCGAGTGTATCCGAACCAACATCACCGGGGCAGAGAATGTCATTCATGCGGCCCTGGAAAATAACGTGCACAAGGTCATTGCCCTGTCCACGGACAAGGCTGCCAATCCGATCAATCTCTACGGTGCCACCAAGCTCTGTTCGGACAAGCTGTTCGTTTCCGCCAACAATATGGCCGGGGATCGCCAGACCAGATTTGCGGCTGTCAGGTACGGCAATGTTGTTGGCTCAAGAGGGTCGGTGGTCCCTTTCTTTCAGAATCTTATCGACAACGGGGCTGACCATCTGCCAATCACCGATGCGAAAATGACCCGATTCTGGATCAGTCTTCAGGATGGAGTTGATTTCGTGCTCAAGAATTTTGAGCGCATGCAGGGCGGGGAAATTTTCGTTCCCAAAATCCCCTCGATCAGGATAACGGACCTCGCTACATCCATGGCCCCGGATCTAACACAAAAAATCATCGGTATTCGACCGGGCGAAAAGCTTCACGAAATCATGTGCCCGGCTGACGATTCTCACTTAACCGTTGAGTTTGATGACCATTTCGTGATCACCCCGTCCATCAAATTTTATGGTTTGCATAATGGGTATGATAAGAATGCTATCGGCGAAAAGGGCAAGCCTGTTGTCCAAGGCTTCGAGTACAACTCCGGCACCAATCCGCATTTTTTGAGCGTTGATGAAATATCGGAATTCGACAGGAAGGCAATGCAATGATCCCCTATGGTCGACAAGACATTACTGAAGAAGACATTCAAGCCGTTGTGGATGTGCTCAACTCCACACACTTGACTCAGGGGCCAGCGGTACCCAGGTTCGAGCAGGCAGTTTTACAACATTGTAATGCAAAATACGCAGTGGCCACTAATAGCGCCACGTCCGCGTTACACATCGCGTGTCTCGCATTAGGGCTTGGATCGGGTGATTGGCTATGGACCACTCCGAATACCTTTGTAGCATCCGCTAACTGTGGGCTCTACTGCGGTGCTCGTGTTGATTTTGTGGACATTGATCCGCGTACTTACAATTTGTGCCCCAAAACACTGGAAGAGAAACTTCGGATAGCTGAGAAAACCGGCAGGCTACCCAAGGTAGTGGTGCCAGTTCATTTTAGTGGACAACCATGCGATATGCGCATCATCCATGAACTGTCAAAGAAATATGGGTTTAAAATTATAGAAGATGCCTCTCACGCTATCGGCGGCAAATACCTTAACGAACCTATCGGCAACTGTCGCTACAGCGACATTACCGTCTTCAGCTTTCACCCGGTAAAAATCGTCACGTCGGCTGAAGGTGGGATGGCCGTGAGCAACAACGAAAAGCTGGCAGAGAGAATGGTGTTATTGCGTAGTCACGGCATTACCCGAACGCCCAGTCTGATGACCAAACCTATGGAAGGCTCATGGTATTACCAACAAGTTGATCTGGGCTTTAACTACCGGATGACTGACCTCCAAGGCGCGCTTGGCGCCAGCCAAATGAACCGGCTGGTGCACTATGTCGCCCGCCGCCACGAGCTGGCGCGGAGATATGACAACCTACTGAAAGATCTGCCTGTTGTGACGCCATGGCAGCACCAGGACGGTTACTCTGCATTTCACCTGTATGTAATCAGACTGCAATTGGAAAAAATTACACGAACTCACGTTGAGGTGTTTGAAGCCCTCAGAGATCGTGAGATCATGGTTAATCTCCATTACATCCCGGTACACACACAGCCGTATTATCAGAAAATGGGTTTTCAAACCGGAGATTTTCCCGAAGCAGAAAGGTATTACTCGAGCGCGATCAGTATTCCGCTTTTCCCGGCACTTACATATTCCGAGCAGGATTTTGTAGTCGAAACATTGAAGGACGCTTTGGCTCTATGAAAGTGGCTATCATCCCCGCCCGTGGCGGCAGCAAGCGCATCCCCCGCAAGAACATCCGCGAATTCTGCGGGCAGCCCATGATTGCATGGTCGATCGAGGCGGCGAAAGCCAGTGGGTGTTTTGATCAGGTCATTGTTTCCACAGATGACGAAAAAATCGCCAGCGTGGCCAGGAAGTGGGGCGCCGGCGTTCCGTTTATGCGCCCTGCGGAGTTGTCCGATGACTTCACAGGAACCCTGCCGGTGATACATCACGCCGTTGAGTGGATGAACCAGAACGTCGCATCAGTGAAATACGCTTGCTGTATCTATGCCACGGCACCTTTTGTTTCCAAGGAAGACCTTCTACAGGGACTTCAGCTCCTCAAGGATACGGGCAGCAGCTATGCCTTCTCGGTAACAAGCTACGCCTTTCCCATACAGCGCGCCATTCGGATTACCGGAAACGGACGAGTGGCCATGTTCAACCCTGAACATTTTCAAACCCGTTCACAAGACCTGGAGGAAGCCTGGCACGATGCCGGCCAGTTTTATTGGGGTACCGCCGAAGCATGGTGTGAAGAGCGCCCGATTTTCAGCGAAGATTCGGTACCTGTTACGTTACCGCGCCACCGAGTGCAGGACATTGACACCCCTGAAGATTGGAAACGAGCCGAGCTGATGTATCGGGTGCTACAGGCGGAGGGATTGTGCGAATAGTTTTTCGGGCCGACGCCTCGATTCAGATCGGCACGGGTCATGTAATGCGGTGCCTGACCTTAGCTGATGCCTTACGAGAGCGGGGATTCGAGACTTTGTTCATTTGCCGTGAACTTGACGGTTTTTCTGCCAAGATGGTTACCGATCGTGGACATGATCTTCGGTTACTGCCTGCCCCAGAAAAAACAAACCAGGTTCTGCCGAACAATCCGGTCCATGCGCCGTGGCTGGGTGTCCCATGGGAACAGGATGCCGAGCAGACAAGCGACATCCTGCAATCACTTGGTTCAGTCGATTGGCTTGTGGTAGATCACTATGCCCTGGATTTCAGATGGGAAGGACGGCTGCGGTCGAGAGTTCAAAAAATTATGGTTGTCGATGATCTTGCTGACAGGAGGCATGACTGCGATCTGCTCGTTGACCAGACCCTGGCAGCATCCGAGGAACGCTATCGAAGTCTTGTCCATGAAGAATGTGACCTGCTACTTGGTCCTCGCTATGCCATGCTTCGACCTGAATTTGCTCAAAATCGAGATGCGGCTCTTGAAAAACGAAAACAGACAACCTCGATTCGCAAGATACTTGTCGCCATGGGTGGGACCGATCCTTTCAATGTTACTGAACGTTCCCTTCAGGGCATTGAACTGCTTGGCAACAAGGAGCTCGAGGTGACAGTCGTACTTGGATCATCTGCACCACATCTGAAGGCGATCACAGAAAAAGCACAGAAAAGTAAGTTGCGGATTTCTGTACTGACCGATGCTCAAGACATGGCTGAGATCATGGTTGATCATGATCTGTGTATTGGTAGTGGGGGGATGACTTCCTGGGAGCGGTGTGTGTTGGGATTGCCATCTTTAACGATTACCTTAGCAGATAACCAGGAGCCTGTTCTTAGAGAGCTGCACAGACTCGGGCGGACCAAGCATCTCGGCAGGCTTGAGTCTATTCAACCTGCCGTGATCCGAGATGAAATAGCAAAAATCACAGGGGACATGTCATTGTTCCATGACATGACAAAGGCTGGTGGTGAAATTTGCGACGGCCAAGGTACAAAGCGGATTGTTTCTTCACTCTATGCTGCATCTCTTTCTCTTCGCCCCGCCAATTCGGATGATTGCTGGACCTACTGGGAATGGGCGAATGATCCGGAAACCAGAACTGCCTCTTTTTCATCAGCCTTTATCCCGCATGAGGATCATCAGCACTGGTTTCATAATCGTTTGAATGATCCAGAGACGTTTCTTTTTATTGCAGAGTTGTCGGATAACTGTCCTGTTGGTCAGATTCGATTTGAAAAGGTATCTGATTATGCACTCGTCAGTATCAGTATTGATAAGAAATTTCGCGGAGCAAGGCTTGGGGTTGCTGTTTTGAGAAAAGGAATTCAACAGATTGTAGAAAAAACGAATATTCGAACTATAACCGCAGAAATAAAAAGCACGAATCGCGCATCCAAAAAAATTTTTCAACAAGCTGGATTTCACGATCATCAGCACAAAACGAAATCCTCTGGCGAGCATTTCTTTTTAATGAACTATACGATATCTCAAGAGTTCTGAAATGGTTATAGAAAATTTTGCAATAGGGCTGAAGCACCTGCCTTTCATCATTGCCGAAATGTCCGGCAACCACAACCAGTCACTGGACCGTGCTCTGGAGATTGTTAAGGCTGCTGCTGATTCAGGGGCTCATGCCCTGAAATTGCAGACATATACTCCGGATACCATGACCCTCGATATCTCCGAGGGTGATTTTTTCATCTCGGATGAAAAGAGCCTCTGGAAAGGGCGTTCCCTCTATGAACTTTATCAGGAAGCCCATACCCCTTGGGAATGGCACAAGCCGATTTTCGACAGGGCAAGAGAACTCGGGCTCATCGTGTTCAGCACGCCTTTCGACGATACCGCTGTGGACTTTCTCGAAGAACTCGATGTCCCCTGCTACAAGGTCGCTTCCTTTGAAAATACCGATCTTCCTTTGATCCGCAAGATCGCCTCCACCGGCAAGCCTATGATCATCTCCACTGGTATGGCCACTGTTGCCGAACTCGACGAAACAGTTCGCACGGCCAGAGAATCAGGCTGCAAGGACATCATCCTGCTCAAATGCACCAGCACCTACCCGGCCACTCCGGACAACACCAATATCCTGACCATCCCCCACATGCGCGACCTGTTCGGCTGCGAAGTCGGACTCTCCGACCACACTATGGGCCTCGGCGTGTCCGTAGCCAGCGTGGCCCTTGGCGCAACCGTCATCGAAAAGCACTTCACCCTGAACCGTGCCGACGGCGGTGTTGATTCCGCCTTTTCCCTGGAGCCGGCCGAGATGAAGGCCCTGGTGGAAGAAACAGAGCGGGCTTGGCAGGCACTTGGTCAAATCCAGTACGGCCCGACGTCTAAAGAGAAGAAGTCGATGGTCTTCAGGAGATCGCTATACATCTGCAAGGATATGAAGGCTGGAGATGTGTTGAGTCAAGAAAATGTCCGTGCGATCCGGCCAGGGCATGGGCTGGCACCAAAGTTTTTTGATTTGGTGATTGGGAAGAAGGTGAATCAAGATGTAAAGCGAGGGACAGGGTTGAGGTGGGAGTTCATTGGGTAATTATCTAAAAAGTGCGAGTAAGCTGTTTTATGCAAGTAAGTTTCAAATTTTGAATGTTATATTGCGAGGGTTAACTCTCGCAAGTAAATTTCTTCTTGTTGTCTTACTCGCCAAGATGCTTAGCCCGGAACAAATCGGAGAATATGGCCTTCTCACTGCGACTATTAGTTATTCTCTTTATCTTGTAGGTTTTGATTTTTATACATATTCAACACGGGAAATAGTTAGCTCAAGTCATTCAAAATGGCCCCAAATGATACGTGATCAGCTCGTTTTTCATTTGATTATGTATGCTGCTATTTTTCCGATTCTTATACTCATTTTCACCTCAGAGATTTTAGATTGGAGATTAATCGGTTGGTTTTATTCATTGTTGGTATGCGAACATATATCGCAGGAATCAAATCGTCTGTTAATCGCACTTCTCCGTCCGGTTATGGCGTCAATTGTAATGTTTATACGGATGGGGGCATGGTGTTATGCTGTTATGTGGGTAATGGTATTTTCTACAGATTTTCAAAACCTCAACACCGTCTGGGCTGGATGGTTAGCAGGAAGTTTGCTGAGTGTACTATTATCCGGTTATGCATTAAAATCTTTGCCTTGGAAAAATATCAAAGGAATCCCTATCCAGTGGTCATGGATAAAAAAAGGGACAAAAACAGCTTCATATTTTTTAGCCGGGACTCTTGCTTTGCGAGGTATTTTCACTCTCGACCGTTATATATTAAAGTTTTATTGCGGAGTATCTGAAGTAGGAGTTTATACTTTTTTTATGGGGATCGCTAATGCAATGCAATCATTTATTGATGCTGGGGTCATAGTATTTATTTACCCCAAAATGGTAGGAGCCTATAGAAAAAATAATATCGTTGAGTTTAAAAAGGAACTTAAAAAATTATCTATCGGAATATTAGCTTCTATCGTGGTTATCTTTTCAGGTGCTGCTGTTTGTATATATCCATTATTGAATTATATTGGAAAGAATGAATATTTAAGCAATATGCCAGTTTTTTGGATGCTGATGGTTGCTATGTCTGTATGGTGTGTTGGAATGATACCACACTATATTTTGTATGCAAAAGGGTATGATAAAAAAATTTTAAATATTTCATGGTTATCTTTTTTGATATTTATTTTTTGCTCACTCGCTTTAGTCCCCCATTATTCTCTATTAGGAACCTCCATCTCTCTTCTGGTATCATTTTTATTAAGCGCAGTTTTAAAGTATATTTTTTCAGGTAGTTTGCATTATCAAAATAGGTAAGAGGGGATTTCAATGAACATTGGCATCATTTCAAATCATTATAAAACAGAAACTTGGTTCAAATATCTTCAGGATCTTAACCAATATGGTCATGAGGTATTTTGGATCTCTGTCGGTTATAATTGGTCTAAATGGTTACTGGATCATGGAGTTGAAAAATCCCAATTATTAGACATAACCTCTTTTGCTAATAAATGGATTTGTGGCCGCGCAATAACTGAAGATGAATTCAACGGATTAAATGCGCTTGAGCAAGAGAGTGGATTAAATACCAATAACATCATTCTCATGGATAGATTATTGCGCTTAAAACCTACTCAGTATGCCTACAGATATCTATCTGTTGTCCAAGAGCAAGTGACTACGTTTTTGCGTAAAAATAACGTCAAAGCCCTTTTTACAGAGCGTACATGGGCTCATGAAATTGTAACAGCCCAAGTTTGCAAAACATTAGGTGTTCGCGTTCTTGATCCTCATGTAGCTAGAATCCCTGACGGACGTTTTGTTTTTTTTGAGGGTTTTTTTGAGGATAAAATTTTTGAAGTTAGAAAACCGGAATCTTCTGATTATGAATGGGCAGAAAATTTCTTAAAAGAATTTAAAGAACGAAAGCCTAAACCAAGTTATTTTACTTTAAATAATAAGCACACAAAATTTCAATGGAAATTTTGTGTAAAACTTCTTAAAAATTTTATTTATGACACAAGCCACCCCTTTGATGAAAACAAACCGGACTACAAGTGGCTAACCAAGCAAAAAAGCAAAACGCTCATTAATTCTCAGATGATCAAAATTAGACAGCCGTTTGAACAAATTGACCTCCCCGCTAAACGTCCTTTTGTTCTTTTTACCCTTCATGTCCAACCAGAGGCATCTGTCGATGTCCTTGGGTCATTTTTTTCAAACCAGATTGAAACAGTAAAGGCTATCGCGCGCACGTTACCAATTACACATGACCTTTACGTAAAAGAACATAGCAATGCAATTGGGAATCGATCAATTCGGTATTATAATGAGTTAAAACATATCCCTGGCGTAAAGTTGATTGACCCATACATAAATTCTTTCGATCTTATTAAAATGTGTGATTTAGTTATTTCTATAAGTGGGACTGTTTCATATGAGGCTACTCTGCTGGGAGTACCAGCAATGACTATTGCACCGATGTTTTTCGGACCTCTGCTTGTAAAAAACGGATTTAATCCTTATACAGAATCAATAGCAGAGACCCTAAAAAAATGTAAGAATATGAAAAGTAATAAAATTCATGTTATCGAATTTCTAGCTTGGATTTATGCTCAATCTTTTAAGGGAAATACTAGTGATATTCGTAGCGATCCGCAATCGGTAACAAAAAATAATGTAGCTGATTTAAAAAACGCATTTTGTGTAATTTTGAAAAAACTTGAGTCTGAATTTGGCATGTAAACCTGAACATTTTGGTTAGATTTTAAATTTATTTTGGTAAACATGAAAAGAATCGTTTGGTTAGACTATACAAAAGCTTTTGGTATTTTTTTGGTCGTTTATGGCCATTCTTTAGCCACAAGCTCGTATGTAGATAAATGGATATATTCATTCCACATGCCTTTGTTTTTTTTAATATCAGGATACCTTACCAAAGAAAAATATTTACAAAGAAAATTTGTTCCGTTCATTGTTAAAAATCTTAAAGCATTGCTCCCTGCTTATTGTTTCTTTTTTATTGTCGGTTATATCATGTGGCTATTTATATTAAGAAATTTTGGAGTGGATGCCAATAAAATAGTCAATCCTGTATCTCCGATACTTGCATTTTTTTATGGGACTGGAAAACCAGATACAATAAAATTAACTCCTGTCGTTTTATGGTTTTTCCCTTGTTTATTTTCGTCTCAGATTCTGTTTTATATATGCTCACGGTGCGGAAGTAATCTATTACCTATCTTTTCTTTCTTATTGATGATCTTAGGATTTATAATACCGCGTGATTTAGCAATGCCTTTCCAACTTGAAACCGCGTTCGTTGCACAGGCTTATTTGGTCCTAGGGTTTAAACTTAAGAATAAAATAGGGAAATTTGAAAATCATTATAAAATCTGGTTTATTCTGTTCTTACTAATTGGAACAAGCTGTGCATTTTTGAATGAAAGAATAGAAATGCTAAGTTCAGTCTATGGAAACATTTTTCTTTTTTTAGGAAGTTCAATATTGATTAGTCTTGCGTTTATGATGGCATTTCAAAAGTTACCATCATCTCAAGTTATCAAATTAATAGCCAAAAATACTATTATCATATTTCCTCTGCATCCAATTATTTTTTCTTTTTTTGCGGGATGTTATGTTTTCATATTGAATTTACCATTAAATGTACGAAATAATACAATGATTGGATTGGTTGCTTCAATTTTAAACATTTTAGTTATACTAGCCATCGTTCCTTTGATAAAAAAAAATGTCCCATGGATTTATGGCCTAAAATAGTAAATAAATAGTCTGGAATGTCATATAAATGTTAAATATCAGTAGATTGTATTTAAAAGAGCATGCATCTGCGGCAGGGCTGGCTTGTGTTATATTTTTATGGCCTATTCAAATTTCGTTATTAAATGTTGGTATCCCTTTTTATTTTTTGGTTAGTCCTTTATGTTTATTTTTATCTAAATTTACCAAAAATAATATTTTTATGTTTATAGTAGGTATATTATTATTGTTTACGTTCACAATTATACAAAGTGCTCAGGGGGTGATTTTTACAACCCCATTACGGTCATTTATGGCTATTCCATTTTTTATTTTCATCTTCACATGCATTTCTCGTTGGCTAGATATTATCCTAAAAAGCAAACAGAAGTTTTTTTTTCGTTTCTGTAGCTTTTTTTTGCAGACACAACTTTTAGTGCAACTTTCACAATTAATTCTTTGGAAGCTCGGACTATTCAATACACATTATAAGTACTTATTCAATATCCCAAGATTTTATGGTTTTTTTCTTGAACCATCGTTGGTGGCTTTTGGTTTATCCCCTTTTGTTTATTTGTTTATTTTTCATAGAAAACTAGCTTTTTTGTGGTTAGGCAAGCGGGGGGTAATTAGCATTTTTTTGATTTTTATTATTTGTCCCTCTTCTACACTCGTATGCGTATTGGGAATTGCATCTTTTTTCCGGTTGCTGTCCTCTTCTAATTCGATCAGATCCTTCATTATCAAGACGGTATCCGCTTCAGTTATTGGTTTTATTTTATTTTGGGTTATTATCAATATCCCGGCTACTTCAGCTCGAGTTTTTGATCTAGTCGCAGCCTTGTCCGATCCCGCAAGAATCAATGGCTCTCTAAATTTCTCATCTCTTTTGTTTTTAAAGGGGTGGCAAATGGCTTGTGCAGGTCTAAAATATTATTCCCTTGGTGTTGGTTTTTTAAATTTTCAATTTTTAAACGATTATAGCTCCGTAAGCTTCATAAATGATTTTTTATATGAAGCAAACGCATTTGAAGGAACATCAGTAGGCTTTAAACTTATTGGGGAATTTGGATATCTGGGATTTGTAATATTATTAGCAAATTTTTATATTTTTTTTAAAAATATAAAAAAAAATGATCAATGCTCTATTCTAGAAAATTTTATACTCTTTGGATTAATTATTGGTTGTATCAGGGGGCCTTCATATTTCGATGGATTTACAATTATTGCACTGGTTGTCATATTTAATAAATTGGGGCCTTCGTTATTTCATTTTAGTAAGTCTTTTTTGCTTCTGTCAAAATTGGATAATCACCGCCGGCTGTTCGCGACCAAAGCAAACACATAAAACTGAAAGGCTTATATCCGAAGATTTAATCTGTACGTCGTGCTAGGTTTCTGAAACACAACAAGAGTCTGATTTTAACCCCTGTGAGGATCAGAAAATATCATTCATATGAAAATCTATATTAATGCTCGATTTTTAAGTCAGAGAATAACAGGGGTCCAAAGATTCGCAACTGAACTTTCAAAAAAGATGAACTCTCTTCGTAAAAGTTTTATATTTATTGCGCCTAGGAATATCGTCTACAATAAAATCAGTAAAGAACTTAAAGTACGACGCTGTGGATATTTAAAGGGGCACCTATGGGAACAATTTGAACTACCGTTTTATTCTCGCAATGGTCTTTTAATTAATCTTTGCAATACAGGGCCAATTACTCATCAAAGAAGCATAACCGTTATTCACCCCCTGTGTCAGGGAAGTTGTCGCCTCTTCTGAAATTCACCTAAGGGGGCCAGAAGGATGAGGTGATGGCATATTCACAAAGACATCGAGAACGGGTTCTCCAAAAGTTATTGACGAGCGGGAACA